>NZ_JBSGVD010000006.1:0-279406 GCF_053608285.1 Nocardia sp. NPDC055053
TACGTCCAGCCATGTCCTTCAGTGTCCCTTCCAGCCCTGGTCAGGGCCAACAAGGACTCTAGAACGGGGTGGCCTCATTCACCGGGGACAGGCCAGGATCGTTTCGATATGGTGCTCGATGCCATCGAGTCCGAGGGGGAGTGGGTAACCAATCGGGTGCGGCCGGGGAAGCTGATACTCGGACGGCTGGGCGATATCGAAGCAGGTGTTCGGCAGCTGATTCGCGCGCGGCCACTGGAGACGGCCATCGTCGAGCTTCCGTCGGGACGTGAGTTGTGTGTGCCGACAGTCGCGGAGACGCTGCGTATCAAGGCCTTCCTCATAGTGCGGCGCAATCAAACACGTGACTTTCTCGACGTTGCAGCACTCACCGACGCGATGGGAGTCTCCGAGGCGGCTACCGTGCTCGCGGACATCGATGCGTACTACGCCGATCAGCGCATCGCCGGGGTTCCGGTTTCCTCGCAGGTTGCGCGTCAGCTGGCTGATCCGCGACCCGCCGATTCGTCGGTAACCCAGCAGTTGTCGGCGTATCGCAATCTCGATCGCAAGTGGCACGATTGGAGCATGGTCCGGGATCGATGCCGGGAAGTGGCGATCGCGCTCGCAGGAGGTGATGATGACGCTTCAGTTCCGTAACTTGAATATTTCGCCGGAAGCGCCGGTGGCGGAGTGGCCGACCGAAGCGGTGCAGACCGCGTTGGAGCGGGGCGATCTCGACGATTGGCGCCGGATCGGTCAGGAATTGCGCCGTGACCCATGGGGGCGCATCGCACGCAGGCTGGAAGAGGTGCTGTCGCACAGTCGCCCTTACGGCGTGGCCGAGTTGATGGAAGGCCTGCTCGAGCGTGCTCGGGAGCGCGCAGAGGCCGCCGAGCGCAAGGAGGTCGCCGACGAAGTGCGGCAGGCGGTCGCCGACTCCGGTTTGACCAGTGCTGAATTCGCGGCCGCTATCGGCACTTCCGGCTCTCGCCTCTCCACTTATATGACCGGCAAGGTTGTCCCGTCCTCGACATTGATGGTGCGGATTCGTCGCGTTGCCGATCGATATCGATCCGTTGCCTGAGCTCGATGCCGCCCCGTGGTGTCGGGGCGGCACCGAAATCCGGCTATCGGGTGAGCGCCGAATGTAGCGCCACCCACTGCTCAGGGTGGACGTAGGCGACAACGGTGTCGCGGGCGATGCCCGCGTCGGCCAAAGCTGTATCCACTCCCTGGTAGCGGGTGTGCAGCGACGCGCGCACCGTGCCGCCGATCCCCGAGAATCCGGCGCGCACCAGGTCGGTGTAGGAATCCCGGTGTGTGACAAGCGGTTCCGGGCGCCGGTCGATCCGCAGGATGGCGGAGTCGACGGCGGGGACCGGCCGGAAGCTGGTCCGGTGCACCTGTCCGCGCAGGCTCCAGCCGAACCACGGCCAGCTCGTCGTGGTCAGCAGACTCCACCGGCCGTAGTCGCCGGTGCGTTTGCGCGCGTATTCCCGCTGCGTGAGCAGGGTCGCCGAGGTGAGTGCCGGTGCGGCCAGGCACCAGTCGACGATCTCGGCGGTGACCGAGAACGGGATGTTCCCCACCACGGCGAACGGGGTGCGCGGCGCCTTGGCCTTGGTGAAATCGCCACGCACCACGCGGATTCCGTTCTCGGAACGGGTCTGCGCGGAGAGCTTGGCCGCCAGCAGCGGGTCGATCTCGTAGGCGGTGACCTGCGCGCCACGCCCGGCCAGCGCCTGTGTCAGCACGCCCTCGCCCGCGCCCGGTTCGAGCACGGTGCCCGCCGGATCGGCGACCGTCATCATCAGGTCGACGGCAGACCGGTCCACCAGGAAGTTCTGTGAAAGCGTTCGTCTCGCCAGGTCACGCGTGGTCCGGCCGCCGCCGCGCCCGGTGACCTTGCGCTGAGTGTGTGAGTAGTTTCGGTGTGCAAAATCCTGCGCCACGGCAGTTGCCCCTTCGGGTCATCGAGTCGTCTGAATCTCGATGGGCCCTGGGCGCGCCGGTGGACGCCGATGCAGTATCCGCGTCCGCTAGCGGGCCAGAGCCCGGGCGTGGCGGATGCGAATGAACATGTGGCACGACATGCGGCTCACCTTAGGAATCGGGAGATCGGCGGCGCAACCGAATTTCGGCGCCGGGCGGACCTGGCCGGGGCCGATCCGATCGGCGCCGCGCGGAGTCGGCATCGATCGGATCGGGTGAAGGCGTCTAGGCGGGTTCGGTGCTCGGCCGGACGCTGGATCCCTTCCGTACCGCGGCGACCGCCGACGCGGCGGCGGTGAGGGCGCTGTTGATGGAGATCTCGCCACGCATCCCCGGGGCCGCGACCATGTCGCCGGCCAGATACACCCCGTCGCCGCGATCGATGGCGGGCCGGTCCCGCCAGGTGGTGCCCGGCAGGTCGAGCGCGCCGGTGCGGCCCTTCGCGGTCGAGGTCCGGTGGAAGGTGGTACGGGAGCGCCAGTCCGGGACGGTGGCATCGGCGAAACGCTGGAGGCGTCGGTGGGCTTCGTCGCGGGATTCGTTGTCGCGCACCGGCATCTGGAGCTGGAACAGCGATTCGCCTGCGGGGGCGATCGTGTCGTCCTGCGCTGAGTAGCACTCGTGGAAGCCGCCCTCGTCCAGATCGAAGCAGACGAAACGGTCGCGCCGGTCCTTCGTCACGCCGAGGTCGAGCAGCGCGGTGAAACCGCCGGTGCCGTGCAGTGTTTCGTCGCCGAGGAGGCGGCGCGCGGAGTCGAGATCGGTGGCGACGATGACCGGACCGTCGGTCGGTAGCGCGTCCACCCGCGATCCGGTCTCGATGACGACCCCGAGTTCTGTTGCCCGCGCGACCATCCGGTCGATCACCTGTTGCCAGCCGCCACGTATCCACCGGACCCCGGGGATATTCGCGCCGAGCGCGCGCTGGAAGAGGTCCCAGACGAAGGCGGCCGAGAGCCTGCCGGTGTGGGCGTCATAGGTGACCACGCTGATCGCGTTGGCGACCTGGGTGGCGGTGCGCTCGTCCCAGCGGTCCGTGGCCCAGCTGTGGAAGTCGGCGTCGACCGGTGCCTGCAACCACTTGCGTGACTGGGCGCGCAGCATCCCGATCGGCGGCACGTGCCGGATCCGGTCGTCGGCGCGGAAGCCGACCTTCATCGCGTCGGTGATGCCCGGCCAGCCGAGCCCCGCGACGAAGCCACGCTCCTTCAGCCAGGTGTAGTGCGGTCCGTCGGCGTAGAAGACGTGCGCGCCCTCGTGGGCGACGTGCGGTGGCGGGGTTGCCCGCCCGCGCCCGCCCAGCGTCTGGTGCGCCTCGTGCAGCCGCACCGGCACGCCGGTTTCCGCAACGGCGATCGCGGCAGTGAGACCTGCCAGTCCGCCCCCGACCACGGTGATGGGTGTGTTCATCCTCGGTCCTCTCCCTCGGTACCCGCCCGGTCGAGCCGGGCGGCGATCATCTCTGCGGTGGCTCGTAGGTAGCGGTCTTCGTCGACATTCGCCGGATGACCGCCGTCGAAGATGTCGCCCATGATCCAGAAGTGGGCGAGCGCGCCGACGAGTACGGCGGCGGTGGCGTCCCAGTCCTGATCGCGCACCCGGTCACCGGCGAGTTCGGCCAGTCCACGGGTGACCGCCGGCATCACCACCGCGTACTCCCGCTGCCGGAACACGTCGAGCAGGTCGGCGGGGATCGAGTTGTCCCGCAACAGGATCCGGGTCACATCGCGATCGTGGTCGAGGCGGTCCAGGCCGATCCGGCACAGCGCGACGATCATGTCGACGGTGGATCCCCCGCCGGTGACCAAGTCCAGCGCGGCGGCGAGGTCGAACTCGGGCGACAGGAACTGGTCCCACTCGGCTCGATCCTCGAGCCGGCTCGCCACGGACTGCACCAGCAGTTCGTCCTTGGACTTGAAGTGCCGATACAGCGCCCCCGACCCCCCCGACAGCCCGGCCGCCTGCTCGATCTGGGCGACCGAGGTCTTGGCGAAACCCTGTTCCCCGAACAGGCGCAGGGCCTCGGTCATGATCCGGTCGCGCGATGTGGGCGCCACGTCACCTCCATGAAAGTAACCACTTACTTACACGATGACCGAGGCCGCCGCGATGCGCAAGACCCTGTTCCAGCTGGCAGTCCTACGGTCCCATCACACCCGCGCATTCCGCTCGAATTGTGTTGAGCGCAACCATGGTCGAGTGGCGCATCACACTGCTGGACTGACGAGCATGGGCACCGAACGCCGCAAGTTGAAGACCGTCACGGGTGTGAGCGGGTCGCGCGATGTGTACGCCGCCGCACTCGATCCGACCCGCTCCACCCTGGACGAGGCGGTGCGCATCGCCAGGATCGCCGAGGACAACAAGATCGGCGCGCTGTTCGCGGCCGACCTGCTCGCCTTCGGCGCCCAGGGCGCGATCGGCGCGCAGGAACCACTCATCCAGCTGGCCGCGCTGAGTGCGGTGACCACCCATGTCGGGCTCATCGCCACCGTCACCACCACGTTCCACCACCCGTACAACCTGGCCAGGCTGTTCGGCACCCTCGACCACGTCAGCAACGGCCGCGCGGCCTGGAACGCGGTGACCTCCTCGCTCGGCGAGGAGAACTACGGCGACCAAGAGCTGCCGAGTCCGGAGCAGCGCTACGACCGCGCCACCGAGGCGCTCACCGTGGTCAACGCGCTGTTCGACAGCTGGCGTCCGGGTGCGCTGCGGATCGGCGGCGCCGGTGGCGTGGTGCTCGACGAAACGCTCGTGCCGCCTATCGACCATGCGGGACAGCACTTCTCGGTGCGCGGTCCGCTGAACATCCCGCGCCTGCCGCAGGGCAGACCGGTGCAGTTCCAGGCCGGTCAGTCGGCGGGCGGCATCGAACTCGGCGCGCGCTTCGCCGAGGTGGTGTTCACCTCGCTGCCGACCCTCGACGACGCCGTCACCTACACGAAGAAGATCCGGACCCGCGCCGCGGAGCGGGGCAGGGCCGACGGGCTGCCGCTGATCTTCAGCTCCTTCCACGCGACCTACGGCGCGACCGAAGCCGAGGCGCGCAGGCTGGTCCGCGAGGCGGCCGAGTCCACCGAC
Source organism: Nocardia sp. NPDC055053 (assembly GCF_053608285.1). Lineage (NCBI taxonomy): Bacteria > Bacillati > Actinomycetota > Actinomycetes > Mycobacteriales > Nocardiaceae > Nocardia > Nocardia sp. NPDC055053. The sequence continues at coordinate 5,059 of NZ_JBSGVD010000006.1, forward strand.
TTCGACGCGGGCCGCCGCCAGCTGGCCGACATGCTCGGCGGCGGAATCGACCTGTCCGAGCTGCCGCTGGACAAGACGATTCCGGAAACGCTGCTCCCACAGCTGGATTCGGTACACCGCAGGCGCGGCCGGGTCGAGATCTTCCGCAAGCTGGCCGCCTCGGGCGCCACCCTGCGCGAACTCGTCGTCGCCGCCAAGGACACCGGCCACTGGGCCGCCGCCGGCACACCCGAACAACTCGCCGACGCCATCGAGGAGCGCTACCGGGCGAACGTGCTCGACGTGATCTCACTCGGTGGCCTTGCCGACGAACGCACCGCCGATTTCGTCGTCAACGGACTGCTGCCCGAACTGCGCGGGCGCGGGCTGGTCGACACCGACTACCTGGGCGGCACCTACCGGGAGAACCTGGAACTGCCGCCGCTCGGGTGAATTCCGGTCAGAACGGCACTTCGGTGCTCAGCAATCCGGTATCGCTCGCCCGGCCGGACAGGATGCGGCAGAACTCGATCGCGTCGAGCTCGATCGGGGGCGCGTCGCCGCTGTTCCACGTGCCGCCCGCCGGACCGTGCAGCGTCAGCCGGTACGGCTTGCCGTGGCGCTGTGCCCATTCGTGGACCACATCGTCGACGATGCGCCCGTCGTGGTCGGCGGTGAGTTCCAGTGGACGCCCGGTCGCCCGGCTCAGATCGATGCGGTGCATCCACGGGTCGCGGGTGAGGATCACTTCGGTCAGGAATCCGACCGTCCACCGCTCGTCGACACCGTTCACCCGCTCGCAGCCCGGCATCGTCAGCTTGCGCAGGAACGCGGGCACCCTGCGCCGGGCGGCCGCGGCCCGGGGACCGAGGCGACCGATCAGGGCACGCAGTTCCTCCGGCGAATGGACGCTGTAGCGGGCGACCTGATAGCCGGTCAGCGCATCGATGCGCTGCTCCTCGCCACCGGGCCGCCGGTCGGCTACCCGGTTCTGCCGGATCATCTCGGTAATCGACGCCGTCATCGCCGCCATCCCGACGACGTGCGAGATCATCTGGTGCACAGTCCACTCCGCGCAATCGGTCGGCCGGCTCCAGTCGGCCGGGTCGAGTGCGGCGAAGGCACTGGTGACGCGTTCGTATTCGGTCGCGGCCAGAGTCATCGACTCGGGGCGCGGGATAGCGCTGCGGCGCGGCTCGGTCGGCGCCGGGGTCGTCGTGGTCATGGGGGGTCCCTCGGTTCCGGGGGCAGGCCGACGCTGTCGGCCCACATGGTCATCGCGCGTTCGATCAGCCTGCGCCTGCTGTCGCCGGCCGGATCGTTGGCGAGTTGCTGGTCGATGAGGCCGCCGATCAGGCTGAACCAGATCTCGATGTCACCCCGATCGGTGACACCTGCCTCGGCGAACATGGTGACGGCGTCGCGCACCACCCGCTTCGATGGCGCGAACGCCGCGGGCGACGGCTCGAATCCGGGCACCGTGCGCTGGTTCATCAGCTGGTAGCGGGCCAGATCCGCCACCGCGAAGTCGAAGAAGCCGTAGGCCAGCGCCAGCAGCCGGGCGCGCGGCGCGGTGGGCAGGATGGCGGCGACACGCGCCGCGTGCTCCTCGTATTCCGCCCACGCCTGCTCGAACATCGCGTCGTAGATCGCGTGCTTGGCCGCGAAATGTGTGTAGAGGGAGGGCGCGCGCATGCCGACCCTGGCGGCGACATCGCGCAGGGTGATCTGGGCCAGGCCGTTCTCCCTGGCGAGTTCCCACGCGACCTGCAGAATCTCCCGCCGTGTTGCCTCACGGCGTTCGGCTTGCCTATCGCGAGTAGTTTCGCCTAACACAGTTAGAATTGTGACGCAGATCACTGTGTGAGTCAAGGGTTAATCGCTGGTCGCGAGGGGCGGCGGAGTTGCGCGAACGGGGCGCCCGGTGGATTCTGGGCGGGCAGGACCGACGTTAGACAACTTTTGGCTAACCAGCACGGCGAGTGAAGGGGCCCGCAGTGGACGTCACCGAACCGGCAATCCGACTAGTCGGAATGAGTCCGGTAATTCCGGCTGTCGCAGGATATTTCGCACGCGAAGGGGTCGGACGTGCGCTGCGGCGGTCGCCGTACGCCCCGCTGCTCGGCAGGCTCGTCGCCGCGATCGTCTGGGGTTGCGGCGGATTGGCCTCCCTGACGGCGCTCGGCATCCCCGCAGCGATCACCGTTCCCATCGCGGCGACGGTCGCGACCGTGGTGGCGCTGACCCTGGCAATCACCTTCGCCTGCGGCCTGATTCGGCCCGCACCCGTTCCCGGTTCCAGGGCAGGTGTGCCGGTCGGCGGCTGAACCGACCGGCGCGCCTCGAACTACCGAAACGCGTTGGCGTCGGTAAGCGCCTTGCCCAGCACCAGCTGATGCACCTCGGCGGTGCCCTCATAGGTGAGCACCGACTCCAGGTTGTTCGCGTGCCGCAGCACCGGGTAGTCGAGGGTGATTCCGTTGGCGCCGAGGATGGTTCGGCACTCGCGGGCGATGGCGATGGCCTCGCGGGTGCTGTTCAGCTTGCCCGCGCTGATCTGCTCGCCGGTGATCTCGTGCCGGTCCTTCAACCGGCCGAGGTGCAGCGCCAGCAACTGCCCCTTGCCCAGTTCCAGCGCCATATCGGCGAGCTTGGCCTGGGTGAGCTGGTAGGCGGCCAGCGGCTTGTCGAACACCTCGCGGGTGCGGGCGTAGTCGATCGCGGCGGCCAGGCAGTCACGCGCCGCGCCGAGCGCGCCGAAGACGATGCCGAAGCGGGCCTCGCTCAGGCAGGCCAGCGGTGAACTCAGGCCGCCCGACTCGGGCAGCACGGCGTCGGCGGGCAGCCGCACGTCGTCGAAATCCAGTGCGGCGGTGAGGGACGCGCGCAGCGAGAGCTTGCGGTGGATCTCCCTGGTGGTGAATCCGGGGGTGCCGGCGGGCACCAGGAAGCCGCGCACCCGCGGCTTGTCCTGGCCGGGTTCCTCGGCATAGGCCCAGACGACGGCGATATCGGCGACCGAGCCGTTGGTGATCCACATCTTGGACCCGTTGAGCACCCAGTCGTCGCCGTCGCGCTTGGCCCTGGTGCGCATCCCGCCGGGGTTGGAGCCGAAATCGGGTTCGGTGAGACCGAAGCAGCCGATCACCTCACCGGCCGCCATCGCGGGCAGGTACTGCTGCTTCTGCTCTTCGGAGCCGAAGAAATGGATCGCCGACATCGCCAGCGAGCCCTGCACCGACACCATGCTGCGCACGCCGGAGTCGACGGCCTCGAGTTCCTGGCACGCCAGCCCGTAGGTGGTGGCCGACGACCCCGCGCAGCCGTAGCCCTCCAGGTGCATGCCGAGCAGGCCGAGCTTGCCCAGTTCGGGGGCGATCTCCCTGGCCGGGAAGGTACCGTCCTCGAACCAGTCGGCGATGTGCGGGCGCAGCCTGCGCTCGCCGAATCGGGCCACGGTGTCGCGGATTTCGCGCTCCTCCTGCGACAGCAACGGATCGATCGCGAACAACTCTTCGACAGTCACCATGGCCTCAGCCTAACTGTGCGGTCCACGGCGAATCCGGCACTTCGTGCACGGCCAATACCCCAGCGCTCCGACCCGAATCCGGTCTACTAGCCTGAGCTCATGAGTGAGCTGGGATTCTCGACCAGGGCCATCCACGCCGGATATGAACCCGATCCTCAGACCGGTGCGGTCAATGTGCCCATCTACGCGAGCTCCACCTTCGCCCAGGACGGCGTCGGCGGCATGCGCGGCGGCTACGAATACGCGCGCACCGGCAACCCGACCCGCACGGCACTGGAAGCCAACCTCGCCGCCCTCGAATCGGGCAGCTTCGCGCGGGCCTTCGCCTCCGGCATGGCGGCCACCGACTGCGCGCTGCGCGCCACCCTGCGCCCCGGCGACCACATCGTCATCCCCGACGACGCGTACGGCGGCACCTTCCGGCTCATCGACAAGGTCTTCAGCCAGTGGGGCATCGAGCACTCGCCCGCCCACATCGCCAACCTCGACGAGGTGCGCGCGGCCATCCGCCCCAACACCAAGCTGGTCTGGGTCGAGACCCCGACGAACCCGCTGCTGAGCATCGGTGACATCCCCGGCCTGGCCGACATCGCGCACGCGGCCGACGCCAAGCTGGTCGTCGACAACACCTTCGCCACCCCGTACCTGCAGCAGCCGTTGCTGCTCGGCGCCGACATCGTCGTGCACTCGACCACCAAGTACCTGGGCGGTCACTCCGATGTCGTCGGCGGCGCGCTGATCACCAACAGCAAGGAACTCGACACCGCGTTCGCGTTCCTGCAGAACGGCGCTGGTGCTGTTCCCGGCCCGTTCGACGCCTTCCTCACCCTGCGCGGCATCAAGACGCTGGCCGTGCGGATGGAGAAGCACTGCGACAACGCCGAGGTGATCGCGGAGTTCCTCACCAACCACCCGGCGATCTCGCAGGTCATCTACCCCGGCCTGCCCACCCACCCCGGGTACGAGATCGCGCAGAAGCAGATGCGCCGCAGCGGCGGCATGATCTCGGTGCGCCTGACCGGTGGCCGGGAGGCGGCGCTGAAGTTCTGCTCGCGCACCCGGATCTTCACCCTGGCCGAGTCGCTGGGCGGGATCGAGTCGCTGATCGAGCACCCGGGCGCGATGACCCACGCCAGCACCGAGGGTTCGGCGCTGGAGGTGCCCGCCGACCTGGTCCGGCTGTCGGTCGGCATCGAAGACATCAGCGATCTCCTCGCCGATGTCGAGCAGGCGCTGAGCTGACAGGGACCCCATAGATGACGAAGCGGCCGCATCCGATGTTCGGATGCGGCCGCTTGCGTTCGGGTTCAGGCTATCTGGGCTCGGCGGGGCCGCGCTCAGCCGTGGTACGGCTCCGCGCTGACCAGGGTCACCTTCATGGTGTTGCCGTTGGGCAGCGTGTACTCGCGGGTCTCGCCCACCTTGGCGTCGATCAGCGCACCGCCGAGCGGGGAGTTCGGCGAGTAGGTCTCGAGGTTGGTGGCGCCGAGGCCCTCTTCGCGGGTCGCGATGAGGAAGGTCTCGGTGTCGTCGGAGTCGCCGTCGTAGTAGACGGTGACGACCGAGCCCGGGAGCGCCACACCGGACTTGGTGGGGGCGACGCCGACCTTCGCGTTGTTCAGCAGCTCCTGCAGCTGGCGGATGCGCGCCTCCTGCTGGCCCTGCTCCTCGCGCGCGGCGTGGTAGCCGCCGTTCTCCTTGAGATCGCCCTCTTCGCGGCGCTCGTTGATCTCGGCGGCAATGACCGGACGGTTGGCAATGAGCGAGTCCAGCTCGCCCTTGAGCCTGTCGTGCGACTCCTGGGTAAGCCAGGTCACATTCTCGGTCATCTCGATCACTCCCTAGTAGTTGTTCCCGGCGGACCGGGATTCCCTGAAACCAGCGCGGTGCCCTCCCGCAGGAGGGCATGCACCAGCCCGACGGCTGGAGCGATCCTGGGGGGTGAACCCTTAACCCGCTAACAGCACCGCTGGCCGCCAATGCAGCAAACACGGCTCCGAGCCCCGGAACCGTGTATCAGGCCATTTTAGCATGTCTCATAAATATGCAGGTCAGGCTAGGCGTACCTCCGCATTCGCTCCGGCCGTGCGCAGGTCTTCGGACCGGCTCCGCCGGGCAGCGCCTGATGGGTAGAGGCCGTTATTCCACGCGCAGATAGCCCGGAACTTCCTCGGTGCACCCGTAGATATCGCCCGCCGACGCGCGCGCCGAGGACTTGACCGTGGTGGTCACCTGGACGCTGGTCGAGTCCGATCCGGGGACCAGAACCTCACGCCTGCCGACCTCGGCGCCGTCGCGGTCCATCGCCCGGACGAAGCAGACGACGGCCTGCTGGGGTGAGTCTCTGGTCACCTTCATCCGCACCGTGAGCGTCGAGTCGTCGTCGACCACGTAGCCGAGCTGCTCGGTCTCGATCGCCTTTGGTCCGTACTTCTGGAACCCGAGAAAGGCGACGGCCAGGCCCGCGACCAGCACACCGACGCCGAGCACGACCAGGAGCCACAGCCGACGCACCGGGGGTTTACGGCCGTATCGATCGGCGTGTCGCGCTGCTGCGGCGGCCGAGGTCGCCGCGGAGTCCGGTGCGGGCTCGGTCATCGGTTTCTCGCTCCCGGGGGTGGTCGGAACAAACGGGGGGTCGGATGGAACTATAGGGAACGAAGTTCTGACACCCGCGAGCGAGAGCGATGGTGAGCGAGACGTGAGTGGCCTTCGCCTCATGGCGGTGCACGCCCACCCCGACGACGAATCGAGCAAGGGCGCCGCGACCACGGCCAGGTACGCGGCCGAGGGCGTCGACGTCCTGGTCGTGACGTTGACCGGTGGTGAACGCGGCAGCATCCTCAACCCGGCCATGGACACCCCCGGTGTCCTGGACCGGATCGAGGAGGTCCGGCGCGAGGAGATGGCCGCGGCCGCCCACGCGCTCGGCGTGCGCCAGCACTGGCTCGGCTACGTCGACTCCGGTCTGCCCGAGGGCGACCCGCTGCCGCCGCTGCCCGAAGGCTGCTTCGCGCTGGTGCCGCTCGAGGAGTCCACCGAGGCGCTGGTACGGCTCGTGCGCGATTTCAGGCCGCACGTCATCACCACCTACGACGAGAACGGCGGCTACCCGCACCCGGATCACATCCGGTGCCATGAGGTATCGATGGCCGCCTACGAGACGGCGGGCGACCCGGAGAAGTTCCCGGACGCGGGCGAGCCGTGGACGCCGCTCAAGCTGTACTACGACCACGGCTTCAGCACGAAGCGCCTGGAGGCCTTCGCCGAGGAGTACGAGCGCATCGGCCAGCCGTTCCCGCTACAGGAGTGGCTGGACCGGATGCATCAGTTCAAGCGTGGGGCCACGTGGAGCCGGGTCACCACCCAGATCCAATGCTCCAAATACTTCCCCCAGCGTGACGACGCCCTGCGCGCGCACGCGACCCAGATCGATCCGAACGGGGCGTTCTTCGCGATCCCGTTGGAGATGCAACAGCGGCTCTGGCCGACCGAGGAGTTCGAATTGGCCAAGACGAGGGTGAGCACCGCCATCCCGGAGACCGACCTGTTCGCCGGCATCGAGGACGCCGACCGGTGATGTTGGTCTACCTCGCTCAGAACACCCCGACCGGACCCGAGTTCGGCAAGGCGTCCCCGCTCGGCCTGCTGGTCATCCTGATCCTGCTGGCAGGCACCGTGCTGCTCGTGCGCTCGATGAACAAGCACCTCAAGGGCCTGCCCGAGACGTTCGAGCCCGAGCACCCGGAACCGGACCAGAAGGCCGACGAGGGCACCGAGCCGGGCGCCATCGAGCCCGAACCCGGCGACGGCACCCCGAAGACCGGTTAGGGCAGCCGGGCGATATCGGTCACCAGCTCGCCGACCAGATCCCTGGCGGCAGCCGCGTGCTCGGCCAGCTGCCGCGGCGCCCCGGCCGCACTCAGCTCGATCATCTTGTTCATCAACCCGAAGATGACAACGAGCCTGCGTAGTGCGGCCCGGCGCTCGGCCACGGATAGCTCGGCACTGTGGTTCGACTCTGTCCCCGTCACATGAGAGTGATCGGCCCACCGCCCCACAACGTTTCGCGGAAACCCGTTGATGTGGGACTACATTACGCACCGAGCTGTCCGCGGGCTGGGTACTTACCAGTCGATGAGGTCGAGTTCGTGGAGGCGGCGGAAGACCATCATGGAGCCGGGGGCCACGTGTTCCATGGCGGCGTATTCGCTGACGGTGAAGTAGCGGAATTCGGCGATTTCGCCGGTGGCGTGGGGTTCGCCGGTGAAGTCGGCGAGGAAACAGGTCATGTGCAGGCCGGTGTTCTTACCGTGGCCGAAGGCCTCGGCCTCGAAGATGCCGAGTTCGGCGACGCCGGACAGCCCGACGCCGAGTTCTTCCTCGATCTCGCGATGTAGTGCCTCTAAGGGTGTTTCGCCCGGATCGATCTTGCCACCCGCCATGTAGAACACGTCCTTGCCTTCCGGGCGCGTCTGAATCAGCCTGCGGTCGCGGACATGGGCGAGGGCGGCGGTGCGGATCATGGGCATCACTCTATGGAGCGATCGGCTCCGGTTCACATCGAACGGGCTCCGCGTCGCCCTGGTGTCTGGGTCAGCTCATGGTGTTGGCGCCTCCTGCGGTGTGATGGTCAGGGTTTCGGAGCTGGTGAGCGCGTCGGTGCGGGAGGTGTCTTTGAGGTCGACGCCTGAGCGGCCGAGTTTGCGCGCGCCCGCGACCAGGCCTGCGACTACGCGGGCGGCGTCGGTGTAGGTGAGGCCGTCGGGTGGGTGGATGTTGGAGATGCAGTTGCGTTCGGCGTCGGCGCGGCCGGGGCGCGGGGCGTGGGTGAGGTAGATGCCGAGGCTGTCGGCGACCGAGAGGCCGGGGCGTTCGCCGATGATCACCAGGACGGTTCGGACGCCCATGGCTTCGGCGATGTGGTCGCCGAGGGCGACGCGTGCCTGGGTGGCGATCACCGGTGGGGCCAGGGTGTAGCGGTCGGTGAGTTCGTCGGCCAGTGCGGCGAGCAGGCCGGCGCCGTGGTCGGTGAGTGCGCGGGGGGACAGTCCGTCGGCGAGCACGAAACCGATATCGGCACTGTGGTTTTCGATGGCGGACAGTTCGGCGGGCTGCCTGCCGAGATCGGGGCGGCGTAGGTATTCCGAGCGGTCGGCGGCCAGGCTGGTCACCGTGATCGGGGCGCCGAGGCCCATGCTCGCGATCTGTTCGGCGAAGGTGTCGACGTCCAGCGGCACGTGCACCGCGTCCCTGGCGGCGGCATGCGCGGCCCGGAGCGCGAGGACTTCGGTGGTCGGCAGGGCGTCCCCGGTGCGCCCGAGCCCGATCCTGGCCTGGGTGTTGCGCCGCAGGTCGCGCCAGAACTCCTGCGCCACAGCCGCTTCCGTATTCGATGCCGCGCGCTCTCCCGATGTCGGCTCGCCCACTGCACTTCCTCCCGGCTCGGTATTCGATCCGACGACGCGCAGAATCGGCTTCGTCGCAGTGGATTTCGTCGGCATACCCGCACTCGTACTCATCGGTCAGCCGCCAGCGCGCGCAGCGGTGACGACAGCGGTTCCACCTGCCGTATCCGGCCGTTGGCGTCGAGCATGCCCAGCCGGGACAGCCACGCCTCGAATTCCGGTGCGGGACGCAGGTTCAGCACCTGCCGCGCGTAGAGCGCGTCATGGAAACTCAGGCTCTGATAGCCCAGCATCACATCGTCGGCGCCGGGCACCGCGATGACGAACGCGCAGCCAGCCGCGCCGAGCAGCGTGAGCAGGGTGTCCATGTCGTCCTGATCGGCCTCGGCGTGGTTGGTGTAGCAGACGTCCACCCCCATCGGCAGGCCGAGCAGCTTGCCGCAGAAATGGTCTTCGAGCCCCGCACGGATGATCTGCTTACCGTCGAAGAGGTACTCGGGCCCGATGAACCCGACGACCGTATTCACCAGCAGCGGTCGCAGATCCCGTGCGACGGCATAGGCGCGCGCTTCGAGCGTCTGCTGGTCAACAGGCCGATCACCGACGCCCAGATGGGCATTCGCGCTCAATGCCGAACCCTGCCCGGTCTCCAGATACATCACGTTGTCGCCGACGGTGCCGCGCCCGAGCGAGCGCCCCGCCTCGTTTCCCTCGCGCAGCAGCGAGATGTTCACGCCGAAGCCGGAATTGGCGCCCTCGGTGCCCGCCACCGACTGGAACACCAGGTCCACCGGCGCGCCCGCCTCGATCAGGCCGATGGTCGTGGTGACGTGGGACAGCACGCACGACTGGGTCGGAATGTCGAAGCGCAGACGCACCTCGTCGAGCAGATGCAGCAGATCGGCGGTGGCGTGGGGCGAATCGGTGGCGGGGTTGATGCCGATCACGGCGTCACCACAGCCGAGCAGGAGTCCGTCGAGGGTGGCGGCCGCGATCCCGCGCGGGTCGTCGGTCGGGTGATTGGGTTGCAGTCGCGTACTCAACCGGCCGGGCAGCCCGATGGTGGTGCGGAAACCCGCCGTCACCACGGTCGCCTTGGCGACGGCGATCAGATCCTGATTGCGCATGATCTTGCTGACCGCGGCCACCATCTCCGGCGTCAGCCCGGGCGAGACCGCGGCCAGCGTCGTCGCGGAATCCTCGGTCGCGGCGACCGCGAGCAGCCAGTCGCGCAACCCGCCGACGGTGAGATGCGCGATCGGGGCGAACGCGGCCCGGTCGTGGCTATCGATGATCAGCCGGGTCACTTCGTCGGTCTCGTACGGCACGACCACTTCGTTGAGGAAGGTGGTCAGCGGCACGTCGGCCAGTGCCCACTGCGCGGCCGCGCGTTCGGCATCGGTCTCGGCGGCGCAGCCGGCCAGCTGGTCGCCGCTGCGTTCTGGCGTCGCCTTGGCCAGCAGATCGATCAGACCGTCGAAAGTGTAGGTCGTGGCGCCGACAGAGCTGCGGTACACGGTCATCGGGTGCCGCCTCCTTTCACGGGTTCGGTGAGCGGGTTACTCGAGCTCTTGTTCGGCCTTGGCCAGCGCCGCGAACTCCTCGTCGGGGGACTTGGCGACCAGGTGTTTCCGACTGTAGAAGCCGAAGTAGGCCATGAAGGCGCAGAACACTCCGAGGGTGAACAGCGCCGCCTTCTGATCGACCAGGAAGGTCGCCGCCACCGAGGCCGCCGCGATGACCAGGGCGAACGAGGTGGTGACGATGCCACCGGGCGTGCGGTACGGTCGCGGCATGTTCGGTTCGCGGACACGAAGCACGATGTGGCTCACCATCATCAGCACGTAGCTCACCGCGGCGCCGAACACGGCCATGTTCAGCAGCATCGCGCCCTCACCGGTGAGCGAGAGGGCGAAGCCGATGAGGCCGGGCACGATCAGCGCCAGCATCGGGGCCTTGCGGGAGTTGGTCACCGACAGACTGGTCGGCAGGTAGCCGGCGCGGGAGAGCGCGAAGGTCTGGCGTGAGTAGGCGTAGACGATGGAGAAGAAACTGGCGATCAGACCGGCCAGGCCGATGTAGTTGACCACCCTGGCCGCCGGGCTGTCGCCGAGCGCCTCCACGAGCGGGTTGCCCGAGGCCGAGGCGTCCTGGGCGCCGAGCGCGCCGGTCACCAGGACCAGTACGACCGCGCCGGTGACCACCAGCAGCAGCATCGCCACGATGATGCCCTTCGGCACGTTCTTCTCCGGCTCGCTGGCCTCCTCGGCGGCCAGCGGCACGCCCTCGACGGCGAGGAAGAACCAGATGGCGAACGGGATCGCGGCCCAGATGCCCATGTACCCGAAGGGCAGGAACGACGACGAGCCGGTCGCGGCCGGGTCCGCGGCGATATTGGTCAGATTCGCGACATCGAACCTGCCCACCGCGGCGATCGCGAAGACGACAAGGCCGACCAGCGCGATCGCGGTGATCACGAACATCGCCTTGAGCGCCTCACCCGCCCCGCCGAGATGGATCCCGATGAACAGCGCGTACACCGCCAGATACACCCACCACCCGTCGGTGATCCCGAACAGGTTCAGCGACTCCACATACGCGCCGATGAAGGTGGCGATGGCGGCGGGCGCGATCGCGTATTCGATGAGAACCGCTGTCCCGGTGGCGAATCCGCCCCACGGGCCGAGCGCGCGCCGGGCGAAGGTGTAGCCGCCGCCTGCCGCGGGCAGCGCCGAGGACAGCTCGGCCATGCCGAGGACCATCGCCAGATACATGCCCGCGATGACGATCGCCGCGATCAGCAGACCACCGAAACCGCCCTCGGCGAGGCCGAAATTCCAGCCGGAGTAGTCACCGGAGATCACATAGCTCACGCCGAGGCCGGCCAGCAGCACCCAGCCGGCCGAGCCGGAACGCAGGGTGCGTTTGGCGAGATAGTCGTCGGCGGGCGTGTCCGCACCCGTGGCGGGAATCGCGTCGGTACTCACAGGGGTAGCTCCTCATCAACAAACAAGCGCGTAGCGACGGCAACGGTGATCGTCGAGGGTTGAAGAATGGTCGACGACTGTTACGGCCGTGGATCCCGCAGGTCAGCGGCGCGTATCGAGCGCCGCCGACCTGCGGGAACAGTGTGATAGTGGGTGTTTCACATCACTGTGGAACGGTGTCACCGGTGGGTGGCGGCGGCTGGGATTCCAGCTCGGCCACCTCGTCGTCGGTGAGCAGGCGTGAGCGGATCAGGAACCGCACGCCCTCGGGGGCTTCCAGCGAGAAGCCGCTGCCCCGGCCGGGCACCACGTCGACGGTGAGATGAGTGTGTTTCCAGTACGCGAACTGGTCGGCACTCATCCAGAACGGGGTGTCGCCCGGCAGCTGACCCAGCAGCACGTCCGAGGCGCCGACGCGGAATTCACCGCGCGGATAGCACATCGGGGAGCTGCCGTCGCAGCAGCCGCCGGACTGATGGAACATGACCGGGCCGTGCTGCCCGGTCAGTTCCCGCAGCAGCGTCGCCGCCTGTTCGGTGAGGTCGACGCGCCGCACCATCAGAAGAAGCCGAGCTTCTGCGGCGAGTAGCTGACCAGCAGGTTCTTGGTCTGCTGGTAGTGCTCGAGCATCATCTTGTGGTTCTCGCGGCCGATGCCGGACTTCTTGTAGCCGCCGAACGCCGCGTGCGCCGGGTAGGCGTGGTAGCAGTTGGTCCACACCCGGCCGGCCTTGATGCCGCGGCCGAGTCGGTACGCGGTGTTCATGTCACGCGTCCACACGCCCGCGCCGAGGCCGTAGAGGGTGTCGTTGGCGATCTTCAGTGCCTCGTCGGTGGAGTCGAAGGTGGTCACCGCGACGACCGGGCCGAAGATCTCCTCCTGGAACACGCGCATGTCGTTGCTGCCCTTGAAGATCGTCGGCTCGATGTAGAAGCCGTCGGCCAGCCCGTCGACGCTGCGGACCGCGCCGCCGGTGAGGACCTCGGCGCCTTCCTTCTTGCCGATGTCGATGTAGGACAGGATCTTCTCGAACTGATCGTTGCTGGCCTGCGCGCCGATCATGGTGGCCTCGTCGAGCGGGTTGCCGCTGATGATCGCCTTGGTGCGCTCGACGCAGCGGGCCATGAACTCGTCGTAGATCGAGGAGGCGATCAGCGCGCGCGAGGGACAGGTGCAGACCTCGCCCTGGTTCAGCGCGAACATCACGAAACCCTCGACGGCCTTGTCCAGGAAGTCGTCGTCGGCGGCCATCACATCGGGCAGGAAGATGTTGGGGCTCTTGCCACCCAACTCCAGGGTGACCGGGATGATGTTCTCGCTGGCGTACTGCATGATCAGCCTGCCGGTGGTGGTCTCACCGGTGAAGGCGACCTTCGCGACTCGGGGACTCGAGGCCAGCGGCTTGCCCGCCTCGACACCGAAACCGTTGACCACGTTGAGCACACCCGGCGGCAGCAGATCCGCGACGAGTTCGACGACCTTCATGATCGAGGCCGGGGTCTGCTCGGCGGGCTTGAGCACCACGGCATTACCGGCCGCGAGCGCGGGCGCCAGCTTCCAGGTCGCCATCAGGATCGGGAAGTTCCACGGGATGATCTGCGCGACAACACCGAGCGGCTCGTGGAAGTGATAGGCGATGGTGTCCTTGTCGACCTCGCTGATCCCGCCTTCCTGCGCGCGCAGGACACCGGCGAAGTAGCGGAAGTGGTCGACCGCCAGCGGCAGGTCGGCGGCCAGGGTCTCGCGGACGGGCTTGCCGTTGTCCCAGGTCTCGGCGACGGCGAGGGCCTCGAGATTGGCCTCGATCCGGTCGGCGATCTTGTTGAGGATGTTGGCGCGCTCGGCCGCGGAGGTCTCGCCCCAGGCGTCGGCGGCGCGGTGGGCGGCGTCCAGCGCCAGCTCGATGTCGGCGGCGGTCGAGCGGGCGATCTCGCAGAACGGCTGGCCGTCCACCGGTGAGGTGTTCTCGAAGTACCGGCCTTCGACGGGCGGAACCCACTTGCCGTCGATGAAATTGTCGTACCGCGGCGCGTAGCTGACGATGCTGCCCTCGGTGCCCGGCTTGGCGTAGATCATGTGCGGAGGCTCCTCGCTGATTCCGGTGAAGCGTGACGCCCATCACTATCCGCTGTCAGGGTTGATGAAACGTTGAAGCCGGACCGATCAGGCGCGAAGAGCGGTGTATTCGGCGGCTGGCGCCGCGTGTTCGGGGCCCCCGCCTGCCTCGATTCTTCCCTCCCGCCGGGCACTCCTTCGTCGCACCCTCTGGTCAGTCCAGAATCGAGGCGGGCCCCGAACGGTGCAGCCGGGCCGCGGCGACCGCCCGGCGCGCGTCGCGCGGGGGGAGCAGGGCAAGGGCGTGTTCGTGGACGGCGATGTCGTCGGGGGCGGATTCGCCGTAGGTCAGCGCGTGGTCGGCCTCGGGGCTCGACAGCACGGCGTTGCGCATGGCGACCTCGAGGTAGTCGCGCCATTCGCTGATGCCCGGCGTGTCCGAATCCGGAAGCAGCGGACCGCGATACAGCCGCACGGCGGTGTCGAGGTCGCCCGCTTCCACAGCGCGCAGGACGTCGACGGCGTCGCAGGACAGGGCGGTGGTGAAGCGGTAGACGCGGCTGGTGATGTCGCCGCCGGTGGCGCGGCGCAGGTACGACATCTCCGATTTCAGGGTGCTCGCGCCGACCGCGCGGTCGCCGTAGACGGCGTAGTGCAGGCGCTCGTGGCTGTAGCCGTCGTCGTCGAGGGCGAGCAGGGTGAGGATCTCGAGCTGGCGCGGGCGTAGGCGGATCGGGGTGCCGTCGCGCGTCAACCGGCCGGTGCCGAGGCAGGTCAGCCGCATGCCCGCCGGCGCGGGCATGGCCGCGTGCAGCTTGGACTCGATGGCGCTGGTCATGGTCCGCACGGTCGCCATGGCCAGCGGGTGCGAGCGCTTCCAGGTGGTCGACAGGTCTAGCACGCCGAGCAGGGTGCCGTCGGCGGCCCGGATCGGCGCGCAGTAACAGACCCAGCCGTGCAGGGCGGCGACCAGATGCTCGGCCGAGAACACAGTGTGCGGCTGATCAGTGCGCAGGGCGAGGGAGAGGGCGTTGGTGCCCATGTGCGCCTCGTCCCAGCGGCCACCCGGCGCGAAGTTCACCTGCTCGGCGCGCCTGCGCATGACCGGTCCGCCGTAGGTCCACAGGATCGTGCCCGAGGCATCGGTGACCGCGGCGACGTAGCCCGCGTCCTCGGCGACACTGTGCAACTGTTCCTCGAGCTCGGTCACCGGCCCACGCAGCGGCGATTCCGCCCATCGCGGCCCGATATCGGTCTCGCTCTCCGGCGCGAAGTCCCGCCCCGGGTCCACCGTCCGCAACGACCGCAACCACGACTGCGCCACCTCGGTCCGCACGGCCGAACTACGCCCGAGCGCCGACTCACCCGCGGGCACCCACTGCGCCCACTCCCGCTCCAGCGCGGCGCGCTGTGCCGAGAGCGTCAGCTGCGGTGCCATGAGCGGATTCGCGTCTTCCTGTTCGATTGCACGACGAGGTTTGCACCCTTCATCATGCCGCACACCCAGCTGCTGAGCGGGGGTTTCGACGGTGGCCAGCGCACTGCACGAGGTTGTAGCACTCGTAGCGCGCATGGCTACAGTTCCGCTATGAGGCAGATCAGTCAGCGCGAGCTACGGAACAACTCGGCGGCGATCATGGACGCAGTCGAGGCGGGCGAAACCATCCGAGTGACATGCAATGGCGTCGAGATCGCGGAGGTTCGCCCGGTCGCCCGTCGACGGCGCCGCAGCGCCGAGGAACTGGTCGCACGCCATCGGGCACTGCCGCGGGTCGCCTACGCGTCGATGCGGCAGGAAGCGGACGACTTCTTCGGCTCCGAGGTCGCCATCGCCGAAGACCCGGTCACGCGCGCGGCCCGCTCCGAACAACTCGGCGCCGCGATCGTCGAATTCGACCCGCTGCCGTTCGACGAGGCCGCGGCGACGCGATACGGAACGCTGGTGGCGCTGACGATCGCCGCGAATCGCGACCCGCGCCCGCGGCGGATGGATCTGCTTATCGCCGCGATCGCCTCCGCCAACGATCTTCCGCTCTATACCCGCAATTCCGCTGACTTCAAGGGCTTGGAGGCGCTGCTCGAGGTTGTCGCGCTCTAAGGCTGTCGGCTGCCAGCCCGGTCGGTGGGGCGGGGCGGCAGAATGATGCCGTCAGACTCAACGACCCGCCGGGGGGCAACCGTATGGAACGGGCATTCCAGGTAGATCTGCGTGGAATCGTCGATCTGCTCAGTCATCACCTCTATTCGAGCCCGCAGGTGTTTCTGCGGGAGGTGCTGCAGAACGGGGTCGACGCGATCGCGGCGCGGCGGGTGCTCGACCCACAATGGGCGGGCCGCATCGAGATCGAGACGATCGAGCGCACCGGTGACGGCACGTTGCGGATCCACGACAACGGCATCGGCCTGACCGAGGACGAGGTGCACACCTTCCTCGCCACCATCGGCAACAGTTCCAAGCGCGATGAGCTCGGGTTCACCCGGCAGGAGTTCCTCGGTCAGTTCGGTATCGGCCTGCTGTCCTGCTTCCTCGTCTCGGATCACGTTCGGGTGCTGACCCGGTCTGCGCGCGGTGGACCCACCCTCGAATGGCTCGGCCGGTCCTCCGGCCAGTACTCCGTCACCCGCGCGGCGGTCGAACGTCCGGAGCCCGGCACCACCGTGGTGCTCTCGCCTCGGCCCGATCACAGCAGTTGGTTCGAGTACGCGACGGCCGTCGAGCTCGCGCGGAAATTCGGTGGGCTGCTGCCCATTCCGGTGTCTGTCGCCGGGACGCCGGTCACGGCGGGGGCGCTGCCGTGGCAGGTGCCGTATCGGACGGCGGCCGAGCGTACGGAGGCGCTGTATGCCTACGCCGAGCGGACATTCGGTTTCCGGCCGTTGGATTGCCTCGACCTCACCGTCGCCGAGGCCGGACTGTCCGGCGTCGCGTTCATTCTGCCGATGCCTGCCAATCCCGCTGTGCGCGGCGGACATCGGGTCTATCTGCGCCGAATGTTGCTCGGTGACGAAGTGTCCGATCTGCTGCCGGAGTGGGCATTCTTCGCGCGCTGCGTCGTCGACACCACCGAACTCCGGCCGACCGCGAGCCGTGAATCGCTCTATTCCGACGACCTGCTGGCCGCGACTCGCGTGGCCATGGGCAGCCGGATCCGCGACTGGCTGGTCACGCTGTCGGTGACCGACCCGCCGAAGCTGCACGGCTTCCTCGCCGTCCACCACCTGGGCGTGAAAGCGCTTGCCCTGCACGATGACGCGATGCTGCGCCTGGTCTTCGACTGGTGGCCGATGGAGACCGGCTGGGGTCCGATGACGCTGGCCGAGTTCTGCCGGCGCGGCCCGGTCGTGCGCTACACCTCCACCGCCGACGAGTTCCGCGAACTGGCCGCCGTCGCCGCCGCCCAGGGGATCGGCCTGATCAACGGCGGCTACACCTACGACGTCGCGATCATGAACAGGCTGAACCACCTCGATCCGGCGCTGGTAGCCCGCGGTCTCGACCCGGCCGAACTCACCACCCGGTTCGACGCGGCGCCCGAGCACGATCCACGGCCCGCGTACGTCCTCGGCCACGCGCGGGCCAGGCTGGCACCGCTGGATTGTGTTCCCGTCGTCAAATCGTTCGATCCGCCGCAGCTGCCCGCGCTGTTCCTGGCTGACCGGGATGTCTACCGGTCCAGGGAGCGCAGCGAGACGAAAGCACGGACCGAGGGTCTGTGGGCCGATGTGCTGGCGGCCGTCGAACCGGCCGGCCAAGCCGACGGCAAACACCAGCTGGTCCTGAATCTGCGCAACCCGATCGTGGCCACGCTGCTCGACCTGACCGACCCGCAGCTCATCGGCCTCGCGGTCGAGTCGCTGTTCGCGCAGGCGCTGCTGCAGGGCAGGCATCCGCTCGGCGCCACCGAGAGCGCGCTGATGAACCGGTCGTTCAGCGGACTGCTGCAGTGGGCGATGCGCGGTCAGGAGGCCGCGCGATGAGCTACACCGAGACGGAACTCCAGGCCCGCTATCGCAGCCTGGATTCGGGCTGGCACGACGCCGCCTTGGACGAACTGGCGGAGATCATCGCCCACGCCGAAGCGGGCGGCTACCACCGGCTGGCGTTTCGCGCGCGCCGCGACCTGGCGGATCGCCATTGTGTCTCGGGCCAGTGGGAGAAGGGTTTTCCGCTGTTCGCGCGGTGCCTGGCCGAGTTCGACAGCCGCCCTGAGGACTTCGGCCCGCACGAGGAGTGGTCGCTGCGTTCGTGGTACGTGCGCACGGTGACGACCATGGCGGAGTATCCCGAGATCAGCGTCGAGCAGATCACCGGGCTGCACGCCGATATGCGCCGCCGGTTCGCCGCGCACGGGCACAGTCTCGCCGGATTGCACACGGCCGAGCGATGGTTGGCGTTCGTGCGCGGCGATTGGGCCGCCGAGGAGAACGCCTATCGGCAATGGCACCTGGCCGGTGGACCACGGCCGAACTACATGTGGGACTACGAGAACGAGATCGAACGCCTGGTCCATCGCGGCGATCCCGCGTCCATCGACCGCGCGCTGGCACTCGCCGAGCCGGTACTCGACGGGCGGGTCACGTTCACCGAGACCACGGCGCCGATCGAAGCGCAGATGCTCCCGCACTGGGCGCGCCGTTTGTCGCCGGAGCGGCTCGCCGAGGTATTCCAGCGGATGGACCGCGGGTTCGATGGCGGCGGCCCGTGGCGCTACGAGTATCCGAGCATGGTCATCGAATTCCTCGCGCTGACCGGGAACGAAGAAGAAGCGTTCCAGCGATACCGGCGGCGCATGTGCCACTTCACGATGTTGAGCCGTCCGTATGGCCGCATGGAATTCGCGACGAGTAGCGCGGTCGCGCTCGGGCGTCTGGTGGTGCTCGGCCGGGGTCAGGAACCGGTGCCATGTCTCGGTTGCGATGGCGAGCACCCCACCAGAACCCTGGCCCAACGGCACGCCGAGCTGCGCGCGGAGGCGCTGGCACTGGCCGCGAGGTTCGACACGCGCAACGGCACCACCTGGCACACCACCCGGGCCACGCGCAGGCTGGCCGCGAGTCCGCTGCTCGAGTTCCTGCCGTTGCAACCGGGCGCGCGACCCAAGGCGCACCGGATTCGGCCGATCGGATGTCCGCCCGATGTCGCCGTGCACGCGGCACGCTGGTTGCTCGACCGCGGATTCACCGTCGAGGCGGACCAGTACCTCGCACTGATCGGCGAGCCGGCCGACCCGGCCGTGGCCGCGGGAGTCCTCGAACTGAAGGCACGCCGCGCCGGTGACGACACCACGGTTCCCCTGCTGCGCGCAGCCGCGGCGGCGCACGCGGCGGCGGGCGAACTCGTGCGTGGCGATCTGTGTCTTGTCGCGGCCGCACGCGTGCTGCGCGGCGAGAAGCGCTATGCCGACGCAGTGGAGGAACTGGCGCGACCGCTGGAAAGGCTACGTGCCGAGGCGGACCCGGAATCGGTCGGGCACGCGGAGGTGCTGCAGGCGGATCTCGAATTCATCCTCGAGCGGGAGGGCGAGGGCTTCGCGTTGATCGCGGAAGTCGTCGAGCGCGCGGAGACGATCGCGGACCCGCGCCTGATCGGGGAAGCCCGCAACCAAGCCGGGTGGATGCGGGAGTGCCGGGGTGATCAGGCGGACCTGATCGCCGCTGACTACATCGCCGCGACCTGCGCGCTGGCCGCCGCCGGGGCGGACTTCCGGGCCAGGCAGGCGTTGAATCGGCTCAGCAATTACTTCGGGAAGACCAGCGATTGGGCGGCGTTGGTCGACAGTGTCACCCGATGCGAGAGCGCGTTGCCGCCGCATACCGGACGTCTGGTGATCGCGGGGTTGCGGCGCCTGCGCGGGCAAACGCTGCAGCGCCTCGATCGCAACGAGGAAGCCCTCGTCGAATTGTCCTTCGCCGCACACGAACACGCCGCACTCGATATTCACGGCACCTCGAACCGGGCGGACTGGGTGAAACTCGCCGAACTGTGCGCCACGCTCGGCCGATGGGAAGAGGCCAACCGGCACAGCGAGTACGCGTGCGCGTGGGCGGACCGCGCTCGCAAACGCGGCGCGATCGATGACGCCGTCACGATGGTCACCGGCCGCTACGTCCTGGCCGATTCGTTGCGCGAACTCGGCCGTCTGGATGCCGCCGTCTCCGAATACCACACCCTCGTCGGCGAGGCACTGGCCGCGGATCGCCGGGACTATGCCCGCTACGCCCACGACAAAGCGGGCGACCTCTTGCTGCGGCTCAACCGGCCTGCCGCGGCCGCGACCGACTTCCGCGCGGCGGGGGACCTGGCCGCCGAAGTGGGCAAGAAGCCACGCGAGCAGCGCAGCATCCGGATGAAGGAGGTCATCGCCCACGTGCGGGCAGGCACCGTGGACGCGGCGGAGACCGCGTTGGCGCAGGCGCGGGAGATCGTGGCGACCGACACCGACGACGCCGCGCGCCTCGATCTCGCTACCGCGCACGTGCTGTTCGCGCGGGGGAAAGCCGTCGAAGCTATGACCCACACCGAGCGAGCGCAAGAGGCACTACACGTCACCGGGTATCACCCTGAGGCGGGGATGGCAGCGCTGTTTCTGGCTCAGCAACACCTGGCTACCGCTCGCCCGGACCTCGCGGCGACGGTGCTGCGATCAGCCATCGCACGCTGTCCACAACCGCGCCCGGTCGTCACCGAGATGTCCACGTTGCTGGCCAGCCTCGCCGCCCCCGTTCGCTGACACCGCGGCCGAGTCACGCGCCTCGGCGGTGCGCTGTCATGTCGGGCCTTCGGGTTCGGGCAGGCGGGGGACCGAGGCGATGAGGCGGCGGGTGTAGTCGTGCTGGGGGTTGCGCAGGACCGTATCCACCTCGCCTGATTCGACTATCTGGCCGTCCTTCATCACCAGGACGCGGTCCGCGACGTGGTGGACCACGCCGAGGTCGTGCGAGATGAGCAGTAGTGCGGTGCCGAATTCGGCTTGGAGGTCGGCGAGGAGGTCGAGGATCTGGGATTGGACGGAGACGTCGAGTGCGGAGACCGGTTCGTCGGCTACGAGCAGGGCGGGGTTGGGGGCGAGGGCGCGGGCGATGGCTACGCGTTGGCGTTGGCCGCCGGAGAGGGTGCGGGGGTGGCGGTCGAGGAGGTCTGTGGTCAGGCCGACGGCGTCGAGGATTTCCCGTACGCGCTGCGAGCGGGCCGCGCCCCGCACATCGACAGTGTCGAGGCTTTCGCCGATGACTTGTTCGACGGTGTAGCGCGGGTCGAAGGAGCTGAGCGGGTCCTGTGCGATCAGCTGTGCTGCGCCGCGCAACGGACGTAGCTCGTGCTCGGAGTATTCGCTCCACGGGTGACCGTCGACGACCACGCGGCCGGATGAAGGCGTGATCAGCCGCAGCGCCAGCCGTGCCGTCGTAGTCTTGCCCGAGCCCGATTCGCCCACTATGCCGAGGGTTTCGCCCGCGAACAGGTCGAAGTCGACGTCGTCGACGACCGCACGCGCGGCATGACCGGAACCGTAGGTCTTGCGCAGATTCCGGACGGAGAGCACCACCCGGGTCGCGTCCACCGTGCGCGCTGGCAGCGGTGGCCGATCGCGCTCTGGCTCCTGTCCGGTCTGGTCGGCGAGTGCCCGCCCGCCTGCCGGTAGCGATAGTCTCGAGCCGCGTGAAGCCGCTGACGGGACGGCCGCGAGCAGCTTCTTCGTGTACGGATGGGCCGGGTGGGTGAGGACGTCGAGCGTGGGGCCCTCCTCGACCACCTCGCCGTCGCGCATCACCAGTACCCGGTCGGCGACCTCGGCTACCACCGCGAGGTCGTGGCTGATCAGCAGGAGCGCGGTGCCCTCGGCCTTGCGGGCGCGCAGGAGCTCCAGGATCTGCTGTTGCACAGTGACATCGAGCGCGGTGGTCGGCTCGTCGGCGATGAGCAGGCGCGGGTCACCGGCGATGGCGGTCGCGATGAGCACGCGTTGCCGCAGGCCGCCCGAGAGCTCGTGCGGATACTGCCGCAGGCGCCGATCCGGCTCGGGGACACCGACATCGGTGAGCAGGCGGGTACTGCGCTCGGTGAGCGCCCTGCCGCGGACCTCGGTCAGCGCGCGCTGCACCTCGGCCAGTTGCCCGCCGACCGAGAACAGCGGATCGAGCGAGACCAGCGCGTCCTGCAGCACGAAGCCGATCTCGCTGCCCCGGATCCGGCGCCACTGCCGCTCCCGGTGACCGCGCGCGTCCTGCCCGAACAGGGTGAGTTCGTCGGCGGTGACCCGGGCGGCGGGCCCGGCGAGACCGGCCAGCGCGCGGGCCGTCACCGACTTACCCGACCCGGACTCACCGACGAGGGCCACCGCCTCACCCGCCTCGATCCGCAGATCGATGCCTCGGACGACCTCGCGCACACCGGATTTCGCCGGGAACCCGACCCGGAGGTTCTTGATCGCGAGCAGACTCACAGCGAAGGCCTTCCGTCGTAGTGCCGTTGCCAATGCCGTCCCAGCGAGCTCACCGCGATCACCGTCGCGGTCACCGCCACGCCGGGCAGGACCCCGATCCACCAGGCATTGCGCAGATAGTTGCGTCCCTCGGCGAGCATGGCGCCCCATTCCGGTTCCGGCGGTTGCGGACCCATGCCGAGGAAACTCAGGCCCGCCGCGCCGAGGATGGCGGTGCCGAGACCGATGGTGGCCAGGATCGGGACCTGGGCCACCGCGTGGGGCAGGACGTGCCGCCACACGAGCGTCGCCCGGGTGAGCCCGAAGGTGCGCGCCTGCTCGACATACCCGGATTCCTGGACGACGAGGGTTTGCGCCCGCACGACCCTGGCGAACCGGGGGATCGAGGCGATGCCGAGCGCGAAGATCAGGTTCGTTGTGCCCGGCCCGGTGAACGAGATCAGGACCAGGGCGAGCAGCAGATCGGGAAACGAGGAGACCACATCGAGGAATCGGGTGATCAGTTCGTCGAGCCGTCCGCGGGCCAGCCCGGACAGCAGGCCGAGCAGCGAGCCGGCGACGACCGCGATCGTGACCGCCGTGACCCCGATGAGCAGCGAGTACCGCGCACCGTGCACGACGCGGGTGAACACATCGCGCCCGAGATGATCTGTGCCGAACCAGTGCTCCACGCTCGGCGGCAGCTGAGCAGCCAGGGGATCGGCGGCCAGCGGATCAGACCCGGCGAGCACGTCCGGCGCGATCACCGCGAGCGCGACGAGCCCGACCGTGAGCGCGGCGACCGCGACGCCAGGTGCGATGCTGAAGCCGCTTGCTTGCCAAGGGAGTCGACGTCGAATCGCAGGTATTCGCCGCGATCTGCCGTGGATGATCATCGGCCCGCACCTCGCTGGGAATCGTGGCGCAGTCGGGGGTCGAGGACGAGGTAGAGCAGGTCGACCGCCGTGCTGATCACCACGTAGACGAACGCGGACAGGATCGCCACCGCGAGGACCACCGGAAGATCCTGGGCCAGTACGGCTTCCACGGTGATCCGGCCGAGCCCCGGTCGGCCGAAGACCTCTTCGATGATCACCGCTCCGCCGAGCAGCCCGCCGACCAGCCAGCCGGTCAAGGTCACCGCGGGCAGGGCGGCATGACGCAGACCGTGCCGCAAGCGCAGGGCGGTCTCGCTCACCGACCAGGAGCGCACCGTCACCGCGAACGGTTCGTCGAGTGCCCGCTCCAGACCGTCGCGCAGCACCTGCGAGATCACCGCGCCGAGCGACAGGCCGAGCGCGAGCGCGGGCAGTACCAGGGCCGCGAGCCCCTTGTTCGCCGCGACGGGAAAGACCTTCAGCTGGAAGCTGAACACCGAAAGCAGGACGATGCCGAGCCAGAACGCGGGTGTCGAAACAAGGGCCAGCTCAACAGCATTGGCAACGGCTCGCGCTCGTCGTCGTCGCGCGGTGGTCGTCGCGACGACCACCGCGAACACCAGCGCCACCAGCAACGCGGCCCCGGTGAGCGCCAGCGTCGGCCCCGCCTGCGAGCCGATGACCTCCGCCACCGGCCGCTGCAACACATACGACCGCCCGAAATCGCCCTGCGCCACATGCCACAGGTAGCGGACGTACTGCACGATGGCGGGGCTGTCCAGGCCCCATTCCGCGCGAATGGCCGCCTCGACCTCCGGTGTGCGTGGCTGCTCGCCGAGCAACACGTCGACCGTGTCGCCCGGCGCCAGCCGCACACCGAGGAACGACAGCGTGGCCGCGCCCCACAGCACCCCGATACCGGTGATCACCCGCAGCACGATCCGTGTGGCTGTGCCGGTGCGACCACCGCGGTCGCCGCTCTCGACCGTTGCCACCACGTCCGGCGCGACAGCTTCCGCCGTCATGACCGCCGCACCGAGCCGGACGCGCGCGCCGGGCAACACGCACACGCGCGTTCGGTAGTCCGGCCCACCCGCCACCGGGCGAATCCGCTATCCACGATCGACCCAGATGTCGTACGCGTTCTCCGGAAGCTGCTTGTACGGGCGGTATCCCGCGCCGTACACATGCGCACCCGCGGCGATCTGGTTCTCGGGAATGTAGAGCGGCAGCCCGTAGGCCTTGTCGACGAGCGCGAACCGCTGCAACTGCGCGTACTGCCTGGCGCGTTCGGCGTTGTCGGTGGTCGAGGCGGCGGCCCGCAACCAGGCGGACAGTTCGGGATCGGTGGCGCGGCTGTAGTTCAGCGTGCCCAGCGGTGTCGGCGGGTACCAGTGGTTTTCGATGTCGATGCCGCCGGTGATGGTGTCGGAGTTGGCGATCGAGCCGAAGGCGTTCTTCTTGCGGAGCTCGCTGTAGGTGCCGAGGTCGACATACGACAGCTTCAGGTCGATGCCCGCGTTCTGCTTGGCCTGCGCCTGCACCGCCTGCAACAGCACCTCGCGCTGGTCACGCACCGTCGACTGCGCCTGCACCAGTTCGATCGTCAGCCGCTGCCCGTCCTTGGTCCGGAACCCGTCGGAATCCTTCGCCGTCCACCCGGCTTCGTCGAGCAGCCGGTTCGCTGCGGCCTTGTCGGCGCCGTAGGTGCCCTCGATGCTCTTGTCGTAGAACAGCGTGTCGACGCTGGAGGCGATACCCCATCCGCGGGTGCGCTGGCCGCGATAGATCGATTGCAGCACCGCGTTCACGTCGACGGAATTGTTGAGCGCCTTGCGGACCTTCTCGTCGGTGGCCGGGCCGAAGGTGGCGTTCCAGTACAGCGTGTAGGGGCTGCCGTTGTTCAGCGCCGTCGAGTACGTGAAGTCGGGGTTGTCGCGGAACAGCGAGGCGTCGTTGCCGGGGACGCCCTCGATGAGGTCGACCTGACCGGAGGTGAGCGCGCCGGTGCGCACCGACGACTCGGGCAGGAACCGGTAGGTCACCTCGTCGAGGTAGGCCGGACCCTGATGCTTGGCGTTCTGCGGTGCCCAGTTGTAGTCCGGGTTCTTCCGCAAGTGCAGTTCCTGCCCCTTCACATAGCGGTCGATGATGAACGGACCGGTGCCCGCGATCTCGGGTCCACCCGCCTTGAGCTGCGGCTTGTCCCACGCGGCTGAGGAGATGATGGGGAATCCGGCGGCGAAGTCGAGGAACGGCGCGTACGGATCCTTCAGGGTGAACACCACGGTGCGTTCGTCGCGCGCGGTCACCGCGGCCAGGTGCGACAGCGGCCCGGCGGACCACCCGCCGGAATAGGACACGTCCTGCATGGTGGTGAAGTTGCGGGCTACGGCGGTCGCGGTCAGCGGGTTGCCGTCGGTGAACTTGACGCCATCGCGCAGGGGGAAGGTGTAGGTGAGCCCGTCGGGCGAGATCTCCTGGCCGGTGGCCAGCCACGAGACGAAGCCGCCGTCGGTGGTGCGCGCCAGCAGCGACTCGAAGACGTTGCGCAACATCAGGTGGGTGTTGCTCTGCCCGTTGAGGTGGGGGTTGAGCGTGGTCGGCTCGGTCTCCACACCCCAGGTCAGCGAGCCACCGCTGCGGGGTTGCGCCGATTCGCGTGCGGCGGTGTCGGTTCCGGCGCACGCGGTCACCAGCACGGCCGTCGCCGCGATCAGAGCTGTCAGTAGTCGGCGTGTCCGCATCACAGCGCGGCGCCCCTCTCCTCGATGAGAAACAATGGTTGATCCGTGGTGACCACCGCGCCTTCCGCGGCGTTCACCGTGACGATTCCGGCGTGCGATGCCGTGAGTTCGTGCTCGAGCTTCATGGCCTCCACCACGCCGAGCAGCTGTCCCTCCTCGACCGGTGCGCCCGATGCGACATGCAGTCGCACGAGCGTTCCCGGCATGGGCGAACGGATTTCGGGATCGGCCGAGGCGCTGCCGAGCGTGCGGTACTCGGCGTAGCGCACCTCCCGGGTGACCCCGGCGACCTGGCACTCCCAGCCCCCGCCCCGCCTGCGGACCACGCTGGGGATCGTGTCGACGGTGACGGTGCCGCCGTCGACGCGGACGCGGTGCGCCGCGACCACGGGCGCGCGGAGCAGAACCGTGTCGCCGTCGTAGCCACGCACCCGCACGGTGAACGGGCGCCCGTCGACCGCCAGGTCGATGCCACCGAGATCACCGTCGACGGGGTCGAGCCAGCCGCGATCGCCGGTGGGCGCACCGGGTGACCAGGGCGTCGCCCGGTCGGGTGCGCTCAGCACCCCGCCCACCGCGAGGGCGGCGACCTCGTCCGGATCGCCGAACTCGGTGACCGGGTCGATGCGGTCCAGGTAGGCCGTGTCGTGCTCGGCCGCCGCGACGATCGGGGCGGCGAGTACCTGGGCGGCGAAGCCGAGGTTGGTCGAGATGCCGGTCCAGCGCAGGTCCAGGCTCGCCTGCCGGGCGGCGGCCAGCGCTTCGGCCCTGGTGGCGCCGGTCGCGACGAGCTTGGCGATCATCGGGTCGAACCCGCCGGTGACACGCAGGCGGCGGGTGAACGCCCGCTCCACCCGCACGTCCGGCCAGTGGGTGACCTCGAGCTCGCCGGGGCACGGCAGGAACGACCGGAACGGGTCCTCGGCGTACATCCTGACCTGGACCGAAGCGCCCGAGTACGTGATGTCGTCCTGCCCGGCGGGCAGCGGTTCGCCCGCGGCGACCCGCAACTGCCACTCCACCAGGTCGACGCCGGTGATCTCCTCGGTGACCGTATGTTCCACTTGCAGACGGGTATTCATCTCGATGAAGAAGAACTCGTCGCCGACGAGCAGGAATTCGAACGTGCCGGCCCCGACGTACTGCAAGGCTTTCGTGCCTTGCACCGCCGCGGCGAACATCGCCGCCCGCACCGCCTCGGGAATCCGCGGCGCGGGCGCTTCCTCGATCACCTTCTGATGCCGTCGTTGCAGCGAGCAGTCGCGATCGAAAAGATGGACGGCCCCGCCGTATTCGTCACCGAACACCTGCACCTCGATGTGGCGAGCGCGCTCGACATAGCGTTCCAGGTGCAGACGGCCGTCGGCGAAAGCCGCTGTCGCCGTGCGGGATGCCGAGGCCAGTGCCTCACGCAACCCGGCGGCCGAGCGCACCACCGACATCCCCTTGCCGCCACCGCCACCGGCGGGTTTGACGATCAACGGGTAGCCGATCTCGGTGGCCGCGGCGACCAACGCGTCGATGTCCTCGCCTGCCTGTGCCGTGCCGGGGAGCACGGGCACCCCCGCCTCGGCCATCACCTGTCGCGCCGACGCCTTGTCGGCCATGGTCTCGACGACCCTCGAACTCGGGCCGACGAACACCAGTCCGGCCGCGCGGACCGCCCGCGCGAACCCGGCGTTCTCGGACAGGAAGCCATAGCCGGGATGCACCGCGTCACAGCCGGTTTCGGCGGCGGCGCGGATCAGCGCCGATGCGTCGAGGTAGCCGCCCGCGGGTAGCTGGACCGTCGCCACCGCACCGGCGTGGCCGGTCAGCTCACGGTCCTCCTCGACCGACACCGTCACGTACTCGATGCCGAGGCGGTCGCAGGTGCGCGCGATCCGGGCGGCGACCTCGCCCCGGTTCGCGATGAGCAGTCGCGTGATCACAGCCGCAACACCCCGAAATTCGTGGGCGCCGGTTCGGCCCGGTCCCAGCGTTCGTGCGCCAGCGACAGGCATTGCGCCAGCCACGACCGCGTGTCCTCCGGCTCGACCACGGCATCGATCCACATGCGCGCGGCGATGTAGGTCGGCAGGGATTGGCGTTCGAAACTGTCGATGATCGGCTGTTTGATGGCGGCCTCGTCCGCGGCGCTGAGCTCCTTGCCCTCGCGGCGCAGCCGGTCGCGCTTGAGGATCGCCATCACCGCGGCGGCCTGCTCGCCGCCGACGCCGGTGGACCGGGCATTGGGCCACATCGCCATGAACTGACCGCCCATCGACCGCCCCGACATCGCGAAGTTGGCGGCGCCGAAACTGCCGCCGATCACCAGCGAGATCTTCGGCACCGTCGCGCAGGAGACGGCGTTGACCATCTTCGCCCCGTGCTTGGCGATCCCGGCCCGCTCGTACTCCTCGCCGACCATGAACCCACTCACGTTGTGCACGAACAACAGTGGGATGCGGCGCTGGTTGCAGATCTGGATGAAGTTGGTGGCCTTGAGCGCGCTGTCGGGGAAGATCACGCCCTGATTGGCGATGATGCCGACCTCGTAACCGGCGATCCGCGCGGTCGCGCAGACGATGGTGATCCCGTAGTCCTTGCGGTACTCCACCCACGAGGTGGCGTCGACGACGCAGCGCAGGATCGCGCGGACGTCCATCTCCTTCTTGGTGGTCGCCGGAATGAGGTCGGGCAGCCGCGCCGGATCGCCGGCGGGCTCGAGTGCCGCGAAGGCGGGCGGACGCACCCGGTCGCCCGGGGTGCGCGCGACGATGTCGCGGACCATCGCCAGCGCCTCTAGCTCGTCGACCGCGAGATGGTCGGCCACCGCCGTTTCGCGCACGTGCAGGTCGGCACCGCCGAGGGTCTGCGCGTCGACGACCACACCGGTGGCGGCCTCGACCAGCTGTGGGCCGCCGAGGAAGACGGTGCTGAGGTCTTTGACCATCACCGTCTCGTCGCTCATCGCCGGGATGTAGGCGCCACCGGCGGTGCAGATGCCGAGCACCGCCGAGATCTGCGGCAGGCCGAGCGCCGACATCTCCGCGATATTGCGGAACATCTTCCCGAGGTGTTCCTCGTCGGGAAAGATCTCCTCCTGCAACGGCAGGTAGATGCCGCCCGAGTCGGCCAGGTAGACGCAGGGCAGCTTGTACTCCCTGGCCAGTTTCTGGCCGCGCAGATGCTTCTTGATGGTCAGCGGATAGAACGTGCCACCTTTGACGTGCGGGTCGTTGGCGAACACCATCACCGGGCGGCCGTGGATGGTGCCGATCCCCACGATCAGGGCGGCGGCGGGCAGGTCGGTGTCATACACCTCGTGCGCGGCCAGGCGGCCGATCTCCAGGAACGGCGTGCCGGGGTCTAGGAGGCGGTTGACCCGCTCACGCACAGGCAGTTTGGCGTCGCCCTGGCGTCGGCGCGGTGCGACGATCTCGGCGGTGTGCTCGCGCAGCAGGGCGCGCTGGGCTTCGAATCCGAGCGTGTTCTCGATGGTGACGGTCATGCGGGAAGCTCCGCTCGCTCGTGATGTGCGGTCAGGCTCGCGCTCAGCGTGTCGGCGAAGCGGCGGATGGTGTCGGGCTCGAGGTCGGCCCGCAGCATCAGCCGCAGGCCCGCGCTGCCGCGCCGGATGATCGGGAAGAACACGGGGGAGGTGTAGAAACCGGCCTCGAGCATGTCCCTGGCGACGGCGACGGTGACGTCCTCGCGGCCGATGCCGACGAACCGGATGGGCAGCCCGTCACCGGCGAGCTCGGTGTCGACGAGCGAATCGAACAGGCTGACCCGCTCACGCAGCGCGCGCTGGCGTTCGTCGACCGTGCCGTCGTCGTGCAGGTCGCAGGCGGCGACGATGGCACCGAGTCCGGCGGTATTGACGCGCTGGGACCACATCAGCGGCCCGCTCGTGCGCAGCAGGGTCGGCTTGCGCGAATCGTCGCCCGCCGCGCCGAAGAAGATCACCCCGCCGCTGGCGCCGAATCCCTTGTTGAGCGAGGCGATCACGAGCGTGCGCTCGCGCCAGCCTTCGTAGGCGCCCAGGACATAGCCGCGCCCGCCGCGCCCGATCGTCGAGATACCGTGCGCCTCGTCGAAGTACAGGAACAATCCGTACCTGTCCTGCAAGCGGTGCAGCTCGGCCAGCGGCGCGCCGCCACCGGTGCTGTAGACGCCGTCGGCGACGTAGGCCACGGTGGAATGCGTCCGGCACAACGCTTCCAGCGCGGCGATGTCGTTGTGCTCGATCGTCACCAGTTCGGTCTCGTCGGCCACCAGCGGTTTCATCGCGTTCAGGCAGAAGTGCGCGTTCTTGTCGAACACCACCAGCGGTGGCCTGCCGTCGGTGAGCTCGCCCGAGGCCAGCAGCGGCAGGGTGGCCCAGGCCGCCGCCGCACACGACGACACGGTCACCGCTTGTGCGCCGAAGGTGTGCGAGAGACGCTGTTCGGCCTCTTCCAGCAGGGACAACCGGATGCGCATCCGGGAGATGGCGGAATTGATCGTCGCGGTCTCGTCGAGTCCGCGATGCGCGCCCGCGACGATGCGCGGGTCGCTGTCGAGGCCGAGATAGGAGTACGAGGAGAAATTGACGATCGTGCGGCCGTCGCGGTCGTGCACCTTCCCGTCCCGCATGTCCGTCGCGATGATGTCGACCAGTCCGTCGGCGGTGCTGTCGTCCCAGAAGGTGTTGCTCAATTGCAGCTGTCGGCGGATATTGGCGAATTGGTGTGTGCCCATTCGGTTATTCCTTCGTTGGCGATGGAGCGGGTGCCACGGCGAGCACGACGTTCGCCGCGGCGAGCAGGGTGAGGACGAGGGACCAGGCGAGCAGCCCGGTGAGTGCGGGACCGGCCAGTGCGGCGATGCCGGCCAGGCCCTGCTGGATCAGCGCGCACCACGAGACGGCGATCGCGGCACCCGTGGCGAGATGGCTGACGGCGTGCGCCGCGCTGTTGGGAAACAGGGTCGACTGACCGAAGGTGGTCGTCACGTAGCCGGCGAGGAAGATCGGCAGCGCGATCGCCCGTGGCAGCTCGACCACCCAGGCGGCGGTGATCAGAACGCAACCGGCCAGCATGATCCACGAGCCCTGGCCCATCATGGCCCGCGCGCCCACCCGGCGCACCGAGTGCCGCACGTAGGTCGCCCCACCCAGGTAGGCAGCGCCGTAGAGCACGCCGAACAGGCCGAAGACCCAGGGTGGCAGCGCGAATCGGTCGACGAAGATGAAGGCGGATTTCTGCTGGATCATCACGATGACGGCGAATCCGATACCGCCCGCGACGGCACTGGCGAGGAAGACCCGGTCGGCGAAGAGGCGCCGAGCCGTGCCCCGCGCGCTCGCCCGCACCGCCGGTCTCGGCAGCGAGATGCGCAGCGCGAAGACGACCGGGATCGCGGCGAGCACCGCCAGCACGACGAATCCGTACCGCCACCCGATCGTGGAGGTGACGATGCCACCGATCACCTGTCCACCGCCGAGGGCGACGACGAACGCCATCGACAGCAGCGCGAGTTGCCGCGCGAGCTCGGCGCCCGCGAAGAGGTCTTTGATCATCATCCGCCCGACGACGGCGATCCCGCCCGCGCCGATCGCCTGCGCCACGCGCAGGCCGAGCAGCTCCGGCGCGCTGGTGATCAGCGCCAGCGCGGCACTGGCCAGCACGAAACACAGTCCCGCCGCGACGAAGGCGGGCACCCGGCCGAACCGTTCCGCCGCCCGGCCCCACGCGACGACGGGCAGCGCCGCGAACACCACGAAAACCGCCACCGACAGCTGCAGGGTGCTGTCGTCGGCGCCGATGTCGGCGCCAAGCGCGGGCATGCCGGGAAGGTAGATGGTGGTAGCCATCTGGGCGACCGCGACGGCGCCGCACGCCGTGGTGACCACGGCTCGCCGGGTCGCCGTCGGCGACGGCGCAGCGCCGGTTTCGTGCGGCACGATCACTGCATTCCCCCGCTCATCCGAACAGCTCCGCGACAGCGCGCGCGGCACGTGATTCCGGGTTACAGATATACGGACTCATGCGGCGCCCCGACATGGTTGGAATCAGCCTGATTTCTCGCGGCTTACGGTTTGCCGCAAGGCCTTTCGTGACTTATGCCCGGATTCCGGGAGTCCGTGGGCGGGCGGTCGTGCGCGGGCGGTCGCGGGTGTTTTGGTCACTTTCCGGCGACACCCGGTAACAAATGGGCACCCTGTTACCCCGTTGTGTTACCCCGCGGCTACCCTCTGTACCGAATCTCGATGCTGTATCCGGTTTTCTCGATGTCAAGGGTTTCCCGAAATCGTAGGAGGATCGAATCGTGAGGAGTCGAGCCCGCAGCTTGACCACAGCGTTGGCCTGCACCCTGGTGGTCGCGGGCGGCGCTTTCTGCGCTCCACAAGCTTGGACCGAACCGGCCGCCGCGGTCGCCGGTGCGGATTTCTATCTGCCACCCGTTCCGCTTCCTGGCGGAGCGCCCGGCACCATCATTCGCACGGAACCGTCGCGCCTCGCGCTGTCGGCGCCGGGACAGACCGGCACCATCCCCGCGGAAGCCACGCGGATGATGTACATCAGCAGCGATACCCACGGCGGTGAGACCGCGGTGACGGGTACGTATCTGGAGCCGTCGCAGCCGTGGACCGGCCCGGGCCCCCGCCCGCTGGTCGCCTACGCGGGCGGCACGAAGGGGCAGGGCGATCAGTGCGCGCCCTCGAAGCTGCTGGCCGAGCTCGTCCAGTACGAGCCGCCGATCAACGTGATGTTCGAATACGACGTCGTCGCGCTGTACTCGTTGCTCGCGCGCGGTATGGCGGTCGTGATGACCGACTATCAGGGCCTCGGCACGCCCGATGTGCACGGCTTCCTGAACCGGAAAGAGCAGGCCCACGCGGTGCTCGATGCCGCCCGCGCTGCCCTTCAGCTGCCTGCTGCAGGCATGAACCCGGACTCGCCCGTCCTCCTCTACGGCTACTCGCAGGGCGGTATGGCCTCCGCGGGCGCCGCCGAGTTGCAGCCCAGCTACGCACCGGATCTGAACGTGCGTGGCGCCTACGTCGGCGGCCCGGTCGTCGATGATCAGTACTTCATCGGCTACAACGACGGTCGCGCCCTCGTGGCACCGGCCTTCGCCTGGATGCTCAACGGCATGGCCGCCCACTACCCCGGGGTCCGCGCGGTCCTCGACGCCGAACTCAACGACACGGGCAAGGCGATCCTGAACGACTCCGCGAGCAGGTGCGCGGTCCCCACCGGGATGGCTCAGAATCACGGGCAGACTTCCCAGTGGACCACCAGTGGCCTGCCGCTCACGCAGGTGATCGACGGGTCTCCCGAGTTGAAGGCGGTGTTCGACGAGCAGCGCGTCGGCACGCTCACCCCGGGGGCTCCGGTGTTCATCTCCTCGGCCCGCAACGACGAGGGCGCACCGTACGTGCCCATTCGTGACATGGCCGCCGGTTGGTGCGGTGGCGGTGTGCAGGTCCAGCTGGACTCCAACGCCGCGATTCCGCCGTTGACCGGTCTCGCCGGCACCCATGTGCTGTCGTTCTTCCCGGCGCTCGAGGCATCGCAGAACTGGATGACCGATCGCCTGGCGAACAAGCCGGCGCCGACCAACTGCGCGGCTCTGCCCTAGTCGCGGTACACCGGCGTGTTCCGGCCCGGGTTCGCCCAGGGTCCGGTCCGCGCCGGTGACCGGCGACCACCACGATCGTGCCTTCGGCGCGGTCGTTTTCCGCGATCACAATTCCGATGGGTGCTGTTTGTTCCGATGGCAGTCTTCGAGCACACAAGAGTCAGCGACCCCAAACGCTATCTCTGGCTACTGGGTCTGATCGCCCCGGCGTGCGCGCTGTTTCCCTCGCAATTGGTGGCATTGTCTGGGCTGCCGGTGTTCTGGTGGATCGGCCCGATCATCGTGTTCGTGGCGATTCCGCTGCTGGACCTGACGATCGGGCGCGATGGGAGCAATCCACTCGACGAGGACTACGAGTCGCTGTCCGACGATCGCTATTACCGCTGGTGCACTTACCTTTTCCTGCCGATCCAATTCATCAGCCTGGTGATCGCGGGATATTTCTGGGCCGGTAGCGAACTGAGCGTCTTCGACAAGCTGGGTCTCGCCGTCACGATGGGGGTTGTCTCCGGTATCGGCATCAATGCCGCCCACGAACTCGGCCACCGGTCCGAGCATCTGGAGCGCAGGCTGGCGAAAATCGCCCTGGCGCAGTCCGGGTACGGGCATTTCTTCGTCGAGCACAATCGCGGCCACCACGTCCGCGTCGCGACTCCGGAAGACCCGGCCAGCGCGCGATTCGGCGAGCCGCTGTGGGAGTTCCTGCCGCGCAGCGCGCTCGGCGGTCTGCGCTCGGCGCTGAGCTTGGAACGAGAAAGGCTGGCGCGCAAGGGGAAACGCTGGTGGTGTCGCGACAATCAGATTCTGCAGGCGTGGTCGATGACCCTGGTGTTGTTCGCGACGATGACCGCGGTCTTCGGGCCTGCGGTCATCCCGTTCCTGGTGCTGCAGGCCGTCATCGGCGCCGGGCTGCTCGAGACGGTGAACTATATCGAGCACTACGGTTTGTTGCGCGCCCGCCGCGCCGACGGCAGCTATGCCCGGTGCTCGCCGCGGGACAGCTGGAACAGCGATCACCTGGTCACCAATGTCTTCCTGTTTCATCTCCAGCGCCACAGCGACCACCACGCCAATCCCAGCCGCCGCTACCAGACCCTGCGGAGCTGCGAGCAGGCACCACAGCTGCCGGCCGGGTACGCCACCATGGTCGTGCTGGCCGCGGTACCCCCGCTGTGGCGTGCGGTCATGGACAAGCGAGTCCTTGCCCACTACGACGGCGATCGGTCACTGGTCAACAGCAAGCACAGGTGACGCGGGTCCGAGGTCGAAGCGGATTCCGGCGCGCAGCATCGTGGTGGCGGACAGGCCGATCATGTCGCGGAAGGACTCGCTGAAATGGGACGGAGTCGCGAAGCCCGCGTCGAGCGCGGAGCGGGTGAGATCGTGGCCGGCCACCGCGCTGCTGACCGCGGAGATCATCCGGTTCCAGCGCTGATAGCCGCGGAAGGTGGTGCCGCAGTGCCGCGCGAACAGGTGCAGGAAATGGCCGGTCGACAACCCCATGTCCGCCGCGATGTGGTCGGCGCGTAGTGCGTTGGCCGGTTCGTCGCGGATCGCGGCGGCGAGCTTCGCGATGCGTGGATCGGTGACGGGGCTCGCGCCAGCGACGGCTCGGGCGTAGACGCGGTCCGGGTCGACGACAGCCGCACGGCACAGCTCGACGAGCTCACCCTCGCGGCGATGACGCAATCCGAAAGCGCCTGCGGCGGCCGTCATCTCGTCCGAAATCAGGGTGGCCGGTGCGCCGGCGGGGTCGACGAACAGCGCCAGGATCCACCCCTCGGTGGCGACGATGCGGTGCGCCGTGCGGGCGGGCGCGAAGGAACTGCTCGTGCGGACGGGTCCGTGCGGGGTGTGCAGGACCAGCGGCCCATCCAGCCCGACGGTGAGCATCGCGACCGACGGGGCATGCGGGTCGACGCCGAGGTCGGGGCCGACATAGCCGATGTGACCAGGGCGGACCCACGCCGTCGGTGTCCGATCCACACTCACCCTTACCAGGGTATCGGCCGGGCCGTCGCACGCGTCGTGTCAGTGCGGACCTGTGGGCCGGATCGGTTCTAGCCGGTCATCGTCGCCGCGCGATTATCTGGCATTGACAAGTGATTCAGGTGAATTGCTGGAATCTAGCTGTTTCAGATTGCTGTCGCCCGGACCTACTGTTCCCGATATCTGACCCCGTGATGATGAGGAATCGGGAATGAAGAAACTAGCCACAGTTCTCTTACTGCTCGGAACCTTCCTGGTTCCGCTGCTGCACGGCAGCCCACCCGCCGAAGCGGAACCGGTCGGCATGAAAGGCCCGCTGAGCACGCGCGGGCGATACATCGTCGACGCCGACGGCAATCGGGTGAAGCTGAAATCCGGCAACTGGCACGGCTCCAGCGGCACCTGGAACGGCAGCGGCGACAAAGAGACCGACGCGAACCACCACGCTGAGGAGAACGGCCACCGCGCCCCACTCGGGCTCGACCGGGTGTCCGTGGCGAAGCTGATCGCGGACTTCAAGGCGTTGGGGCTCAACAGTATTCGCCTGCCCTTCTCGAACGAGATGCTCACCGATCCGGAACCGGTGCTGGGCCTGACCGCCAATCCGGAGCTCAATGGCCTCACGCCGCTCGAGGTGTTCGACCGCGCGGTCACCGTGCTCACGTCCGCCGGATTCGGCGTCATCCTCAACAATCACACCACGACCACCCGCTGGTGCTGCGCGCTCGATGGCAACGAGTTCTGGAACTCCGGCCAATCGTGGGAGAAGTTCATCTCCGACTGGGTGTTCATCACCTCCCGCTACCGTGACAACCCCGGCGTCGTCGGCGCGGATCTGCGCAACGAGGTGCGGCGCACCACCTGGACCAATCCGAACTGGGGTCAGGGCGACAGCAACGACTGGGCCGACGCCGCGCAGGAGGCGGGCGACGCCATCCTCACCCAGGGCAATCCTGATCTGCTGATCGTGGTCGAGGGCATCAACTGGATGGGCATCCCCACCGACATCACCTGGCACGAGCGGCCGATGCTGGAACCGATGAAACGGCTGTCCACCACTCTGGTGCGCTCCAACAAGGTTGTGTACGGGGTGCACTTCTACGGCTATATCGGGCCGAACCACACCGGAGCCACCGGCACGGGCGAGACCCACGACCCACGCTTCCGTGATATGTCGCGCGCGGATCTGTTCAAGTCCATGGACGAGCGCGCGGGATACGTGGCCGGCACACCAGACAAACACTTCACCGCGCCGGTGTGGGTCAGCGAATTCGGTGTCGGCAAGGGTGACAGCGATCTGGACAAGGCCTGGTTCGCGAATATGGTCGACTACCTGGTCGATCGTGACCTCGACTTCGCCTACTGGCCCATCGTCGGCTTCCACGAGAACGACAAGGGCAATCAGTGGGGCCTGCTGCGCTACGACACCTCGGGCGCACTGCGCAATGTCCTCGACGCCGACGACTGGCGGGCGCCGCATGTGCGCCGCCTGTTCGAGGCGAACGGCTTCACCGGCCAGGTCCCCGTTCCGGCCCGCAACTGGTCCATGCTGCAGGGTATTCACGAGGACGACAACCGGTCCCTGCGGGCCGCCGCCGATTGGGACAGCGGTGCGCACAAGATGGTGTGCCCCGACGGTCAGCGCCTGATCGGCGTCAGCGATCGCGGCCAGGGCGGATTGTGCACCGACGCCACTGTGCGCGAGCTGTGGCAGCCCGGCGCCGATGCGGTCAAGGTCGACAGCGAGACTGTTCGCACCGACTGGGCCAACGGGTTCACCAAATACCAGTGCGCCGAA
Organism: Nocardia sp. NPDC055053; assembly: GCF_053608285.1. Lineage (NCBI taxonomy): Bacteria > Bacillati > Actinomycetota > Actinomycetes > Mycobacteriales > Nocardiaceae > Nocardia > Nocardia sp. NPDC055053. The sequence continues at coordinate 42,460 of NZ_JBSGVD010000006.1, forward strand.
GGCTCGTTCATGATCGGCTACAGCCTCAACGGTGACGCCATGTCCGGCATTCTCTGCGCCCCCGGCAGCAAACCCCTGGCCGGCGCCGGACGCACGCTGTGGTTCGACCGGGGCGACAATCGCCCAGCTTCCGGCGAAGGCGGCGACTGGGCCGAGGGCTACTACAAGGGCCAGTGCAATGCCGACGAGTACGTCGCCGGAATCGCCTTCTCCGGGGCCAACCGTCGCGGCAACCGGCCACAGGCGCTCTACTGCCGCACGCTCTCCTGAGTCCGAGCCGGCGGAGACGCGATCGGTCCGCACCGAATCCGGTGCGGACCGATCGTTTTCCGCACCCTCGCCATCCGCGCTTGTCGATCACAGATGGATCGGCACCGCGCAGTCCTCGAAGTTCGGGTGCTCCAGCTGGTACACCAGATCCGGATTGGCATCGCGGACCCTCCGGGCGATCTCGACGAACGATCGCACCAGCGTGGTGCGGTGATCGGAACGCCAGCCCACGGCGACCTCGTTGGGTTCGGCGTCGATGACCGGGATCAGCCTCACCCGGGGGAAGGAGATCCAGCGGGCGCAGGCGGCCGTGATCACCAGGCCGACGCCGGTCGAGACCTTGTGCAATTCCTCGAGCACGGTGCTGGACCGGGAGACGATGTCGGCCGGTTGCCCGCCGCGATGAACATCCAACTCCCAGAAGGTGTTCCACACCGGATCCGTGCAGGCGGCGCCGAGCAGGCGTTCATGCGCCACGTCGGCGGCCTGCACGGACGCGCGGTTCGCCAACGGGTGGTCGATCGGCAGCATCACCGCCAGGGGTTCGGCGAAGAGGCGCTCGAACTCGAGGCCCTCGTGGACGAAGGGATGCCGCACGATCGCCACGTCCACCGAGCCGGCCCGCAGGCCCGCGGAGGGGTCGTCGTAGCCGAACTGCCGCAGTTCGAGGCTGACCTCGGGATGGCATTCGCGGAAGGCGGTCAGGAGCGGTTCGGTCAGGGTGAGCGCCGCACCCTCCATACACCCCAGCACCAACCGGTCCTGTTCACTGCGATGGACCACACGCGCCCGTTCGGCCGCGGCGTCGAGCCGGGTCAGCCCGTAGCGCACCTCCTTGAAGAACACGGCGCCCGCGGCGGTGAGTTCGACGTTGCGCGTGTTCCGGGAGAACAGCACAACGCCGAGGGTTTGCTCCAGCTGTTTGATCTGTGCGCTCAGCCCCTGCTGCGCCACATGCAACCGGTGCGCGGCGCGGGTGAAGCTCAATTCCTCGGCCACTGCTACGAAGTAGCGCAGTTGTCGTGTGTGCATATCCATGGTGGGCCAGTGTAGGGCGGCGGAGTGCTAACTGAAACGTTTCGGTTTCTTTCTTGTGCCGGCGCGCTGACAGTGCGAATGATGATCCTGCGGATTGTGATCAACAATTGTTTCTTGTCGATTTTCGGGAGTTGGTGTTTTCTGATCCCTTCACCAGTGTCTCCGTGGTGAGCGATAGCTCGAGCGGTTCGGCCGGCTGATCCGAATTTCGCCGCTCCCGCTCGCGCCATCGACACCCTGGTTTCCGGCGTCCTCGTCGGCAGCGTGGATCCCGGCGAGGTGTCCGACCGCGAAATCCCCTCGACACAGATACCGGCCGAAGTGGCGTCATGTGATGGCGTACTACGCTCCATGTGATGGCCCACGAGTCAGCGGTACGGTGGCGGGATACGTGTGCCATCCCGGCAAGTCCGAACCTGCGGGTGGAAGCGAAGCGGCCGAACCGTGTTGTGTGCCGGCTTGACATTGGAGGTTGTTGGGCGTGAACCAATTGGCTACTGCGACATCGCCTTACCTGCGTCAGCATGCCGACAATCCGGTGGATTGGCGGGAGTGGGGTGCCGAGGCGCTGGCCGAGGCGGCGCGGCGGGATGTGCCGATCCTGCTCTCCATCGGGTACGCCTCGTGTCACTGGTGCCATGTGATGGCGCACGAGTCGTTCGAGGACGCGGCGACGGCCGAGCTGATGAACGCGGGGTTCGTCTGCGTGAAGGTCGACCGGGAGGAGCGGCCCGATCTGGACGCGGTGTACATGAACGCCACCGTCGCCATGACCGGGCAGGGCGGGTGGCCGATGACGTGCTTCCTCACCCCCGACGGGGCGCCGTTCTACTGCGGCACCTACTACCCGAAGCAGCCGCGCGGCGGGATGCCGTCGTTCACCCAGCTGCTCAGCGCCATCACCGACACCTGGCGCAACCGGCGGACAGACGTGGACCAGGCGGCCGAGCAGGTCACCGAGGCGCTGCGGGCGCAGGCGACCGGGCTGCCCGATGCCGAATTCGCTGTAGTCCCTGATCTTCTCGACACCGCGGTGCGCGCGATCGCCGCCGACGAGGACCGCGAGCACGGTGGTTTCGGCGGTGCGCCGAAGTTCCCGCCGTCGGCGACGCTGGAAGGTCTGCTGCGGCACTGGGAACGCACCGGTGAGCAGTCGGTGTTCGATCTGGTGGAGCGCACGGCCGAGGCGATGGCCCGCGGCGGCATCTACGACCAGCTGCGCGGCGGTTTCTCCCGCTACTCCGTCGACGCGGGCTGGCTGATCCCGCACTTCGAGAAGATGCTCTACGACAACGCCCTGCTGCTGCGCGCGTACGCCCACCTCGCCCGCCGCTCACCCGCGACGCCCCTGGAATCGTTGCCGCACCGCGTGACTCGCGAGACCGTCGAATTCCTGCTGGCCGACCTCGGCACGGCGGACGGCGCGTTCGCCTCCGCGCTCGACGCCGACACCCAGCTCGAGCCGGGCGGTCCCGGCGTCGAGGGCGCCACCTATGTGTGGACGCCGTCGGAGCTGATCGGCGACCTCGGACCGCTCGACGGCGTCTGGGCGGCAGAGGCTTTCGGCGTCACCACCGGCGGCAACTTCGAACAGGGCACCTCGGTGCTCACTCGCCGCAGCGACCCCGTCGACGCCGAGCAGTCGACCCGCTTCGACCGGCTGCGCAAGAGGATGCTCGAGCTGCGCGCGCAGCGCCCACAGCCCGCCCGCGACGACAAGGTCGTCACCGCGTGGAACGGCATGGCGATCAGCGCGCTCGCCGAAGCCGGTGCGGCACTGGAGGAACCGTCCTGGGTGGCGGCCGCGGTGCGCTGCGCCCGGTTCCTGCTCGACGTCCACCTGGTCGACGGCAGACTGCGCCGCGCCTCGCTCGACGGCGTCGTCGGCACCCCGCCCGGTGTCCTCGAGGACTATGCCTGGCTCACCACCGGTCTGCTCGCCCTCTATCAGGCGACCGGCGAAGCCGACTGGCTCGCGGCCGCACAGGTGTTGCTGGACAGCGCGATCGAGCATTTCGCCGACCCCGAACGTCCCGGTAGCTGGTTCGACACCGCCGACGACGCGGAAACCCTGGTGGCCCGTCCCCGCGACCCGGTCGACGGCGCCACCCCGTCCGGCACCTCGGCCCTCGCCGAAGCCCTGCTGACCGCCGCTGCCGTCGCCGACCCCGAACGCGCCGTCCGCTACCGCGAACTCGCCGACCACACCCTCGGCCGCGGCGCGGTCCTGCTGGCCCGCGCCCCCCGCTCGGCGGGTCACTGGCTGGCGGTCGCCGAGGCCTCGGTCCGCGGACCCATGCAGGTGGCGATCACCGCCACCGAGAAGTCCTCCGCCGCCACCGAACTCCTCGCCGCCGCCCGCACCTGGTCACCCGGCGGCTCGATCGTCCTGGCCGGTCCACCCGACACCGCGCCGCTGCTGGCCGACCGCCCGCTGGTCAACGGTGGCCCCGCCGCCTACGTCTGCCGCGGCTCGGTCTGCGACCTCCCGGTCACCGACCCCACGGCGTTGACCGAAGCGCTGCGCGCCTAGGGCTTTACGGTCGAAGCAGGCTCACCGCCCAGGCGGGACATCGGTCCAGGTTCGGGTGCGCCCGGGGATGCCGCGTAGCCGGAGGTCCTTGTATCGCTTCCAGTGCGCGCGCTCGTGGGGTGTGGCGGCTTGCAGCACCGGATCGCTGACCAGGATTCGCTGGGGCGCTTCCTTGGCCATGGCGGTGAGGCGGGCCGCCTCGTTCACCGCGTCGCCGATGACGGTGAATTCGAGGCGGGTGTCGGCGCCGACGTCGCCGGCGAAGACCTGACCGCGGGCCACGCCGATGCCGACGTCGAGTTCGCCGGTGGCGACCACTTCGTCGCGGATGCGGCGGGCGGCGCGCAGGGCGGGGGTTGCGTTGTCGTGCAGGGCCGAGGGTGCGCCGAAGATGCACAGCGCGGCGTCGCCCGCGAACTTGTTGACCAGGCCGCCGTTGTCCTCGGTGGCGGCGACCACGGTCGCGAGTAGCCGGTTGAGCTTGTGCACGAACTGTTCCGGCGCCATCTCGGCCGACAACTGGACCGACCCGGTCACGTCGACGAACAGCGCCGACACGATCCGCACGTCACCGGTGAGATCGGTGCTGCCCGACAGCGCGCGTTCGGCGACCGTCGAGCCGACATGCCTGCCGAACACGTCCTCGGTGTGCAGCTGGTCCTGCAGTGTCGCGGCCAGCTCGTTGACGGAGTGTTCGAGCCGCCCGATCTCGCTGGCGCTGCCGACGGGCACCCGCACGTCGAGTTCGCCGCGGGTGATCCGGTCCAGCGCCAGGTACATCGTGCGCATCGGGGTGGCGACCGAACGCGCGAGCAGCGCGGTGGCGAGCGCGCCGACGGCGAGGGCGACGAGGGTGAAGATCCAGGCGGCCCGCACCCGGTCCTCGGCCGGGGTGGCCGGGTCGCTGAGCACGACGATGATGATCAGCCCCGGCAGCGCGCTCGACACCGCCCAGGTGACGAGCACGCGCACGAGCACGGTGGAACTCGGATGCACGGTGGGCCCGAGTACGGCCGCGATGATCGGGACGGCGGGACGGATCAGGCGGTCGAGGATCAGGTAGGTCGCGCCCGCCGATTCCAGCGCACCGAGCGCGAATCCGGCGATCACCACCGCGTCGTTGTCGTAGTCGGTGAACCGGTCGACCAGCCAGACCGTCAACGCGATGCCGGGTATCCACAGCACGATCGCGCGCACAGTGATCGCGGCGGGCAGCGCGATCAGGCGGCGCGCTTCCTCCGGTGTCGGTTTGCGTCCGTCATCGAGCCAGCGCAGGTATCGGCGCCGGTCGTAGACGGCCAGCGCGATGCCGATGCCGACGGCGAACGCCGGATAGATGGCCAGCAGCGACGCCGCTTCCCGCCAGTTCGGCCCGACCCGGCTGAACACGCCGTCCGCCCAGGCGATGAGGAAGATGGCGCCGAGACCGACCAGGTTGGCGGTGATGACCACCAGTCCCAGCCCCCAGTAGCTGCGCAGCGCCCAGCGGACCAGTCGATTCATCGCGCACGCCAGAACCCGGAGCGCCGAAACACCCGGGTATCACGAGCTGCGCTGACGGGTGACACGAATATCGAGCATAGAAGGCCGGGTCGCGCCGATCGCGCGCACGCGCCGGTCAACCGAGCAGCACCAGCCAGATCGCGATGTAGTGGAACACCGCCGCGACCACCGTCGCCGCGTGGAAGAACTCGTGATGTCCGAAGTGCTCGGGCCAGGGATTCGGCCATTTCGTCGCATAGAGGATCGCCCCCGCGCTGTAGATCACGCCGCCGATGGCGAGCAGCACCAGTGGCAGCACTCCCACGTTGTGCAGCAGTTCCGGCGCGACCGGCACGATCGCCCAGCCGAGCAGCAGATACAGCGGGACCCCCACCCACCGTGGCGCGGTCGGCCACAGCATCTTCAACGCCACCCCGGCCAGCGCCCCCACCCACACCACGATGAGCAGCACCCGCCCCGTCGAGCCAGGCAGCCCGAGCAACGCGAACGGCGTATAACTCCCCGCGATGAACAGAAAGATCATCGAATGATCCGCCCGCTTCATCCGCACCCTGGCCCGCACGCTCTGCCAGGTCACCCGGTGATACACCGCACTGATCCCGAACAGCGCGCACACCGCCACCCCATAGACCAGCGTCGACCACCCGGCAGTAGCCGAATCCCGAAACCCGAACACGACAAGCACCGCCACCGCGACAGCGGCAACCCCCACCGCCCACGTATGAATCCACCCCCGAAACCGCGGCTTCCCCAAAATCCCCGGCTCCCCGACCCCCACGGCAACAGCCTCCACGAAACCTCCCATGCCGAAAACCTACGGTACCGTAAGTTACCGCCAACGCTACGTCAGCACCACCCCCCACCACCACAAACGTGCCAACAACCACACCACCGATCACCCAACAGCCAGCCCACTGATCTCGCAAGCACATGGGTAACTCCCCAACCACCTCCCACCTACCCCGCCCCTCACCGCATGCCCGATGCATGACGGGTTTCCTCCCAAAGACCGGCCGAAGTCTCGGAGAGGCGGTCCAGGCGTAGGGTGCTGGGGTGGAGTTTCTCGGGCGGGTGCGTGGTCTGCCGTACCGCATCTACGAAGCCAGACTGTCCAAGCAGCTGGCCGACAAGCAGCATCCTCGCCATGTTGCCGTGATGTGCGACGGCAATCGCCGCTGGGCGCGCGAGAACGGTTTCACCGATGTCAGCCACGGTCATCGGGTCGGCGCGCTGAAGATCGCCGAGCTGGTCGGCTGGTGTGCCGACGAGGGCATCGAGATGGTCACCGTCTATCTGTTGTCGACGGAGAATCTGCGCCGCGATCCGGAAGAGCTGGAGACGCTGTTCGAGGTCATCACCGATGTGGTGGAGGAACTGTCGGCGCCGGAGCAGAACTGGAGCGTGCGGATCGTCGGCTCGCTGGCGGGTTTCCCGGAGCTGATCGCGAAGCGGCTGCGGGTCGCCGCGGAGCGTACGAGCGGGCGTGACGGCGTGCATGTGAATGTCGCGGTGGGTTATGGCGGGCGTCAGGAGATCACCGACGCGGTGCGTTCGCTGGTGCGTCAGGAGATCGCCGCGGGTGAGTCGGGCGAGGATCTGGTGCAGTCGATCACCGTCGACGCGATCGGCCAGCACCTTTACACTTCGGGTCAGCCCGACCCGGATCTGGTCATCAGAACCTCTGGTGAGCAGCGGCTTTCGGGTTTCCTGTTGTGGCAGAGCGCCTATTCGGAGATCTGGTTCACCGAGGCGTACTGGCCGGAGTTCCGGCGGGTCGACTTCTTGCGCGCACTACGGGATTACGCCGCGCGGCACCGCCGTTTCGGCGTTTGATGTCAGCGGGGTCGCGTACTCTGCGGGCAGCGGACCCCGAACAGCGGATCCCCGAGGCATTCGGTGAACTCACCGGCGCGGCTTTCGATTTCGGTCCGATCGGGGTCGGGCCGGGTCGCCTCGCCAAGGTGACGGCGCAGGTCGAGCTGGGGCAGCCACGGATCACGATCCCGTTGCATGTCGATCTGGTCGTGGATCTCGCGGTCGACCGGTCCCGGTTCCAGGTCGACGGCACCGTGCACCTGCTCGACGCGGCGTGGAAGTTGTAGGAGAGTCGCCCTGTCCCCGGCGATGTGCGGGCTAGGCGTACCTGCGCATTCGCTCCGGCCATGCGCACGTCTTCGGGCGGCTGCGCCGACAGCGTCGATTAGGCTGCTGCGCGAGACAAAGCCCGACGACACGTGCAGGGGTGTGCTGTGGGAGTTGCGAGGAAGCCAGGACCGAGCCGGATCGCGGCGATCGGGGTGGTGTCGAGTGTCGTCGCGCTGCTCGCGGGGTGCGGTGCCGACAAGACGGCGCAGCCGCGGGTCACACCGACCGAACAGCAGGATGCCGCGGGTTCGGTGTTCGCGTACCGCACCGCCGATGAACTGGTGGTCGTGCGTGGCGCGGGGACGGTGCGCGCGCCCGGTAGTTTCGGGTACTCCTCGGCCGCGGTCGGTTTCACCAGAGACGGGCAGTTCGCGTTCTCGGTGGAGACGAGTTCGAAGACGCTGGTGGCGTTGAGCGTGCGCGACGGTTCGATATCGCGGACCGAGTGTGACTGCACCGACGCGGTGGCCGTGCGTGGCGCGGTGCTGGCCTGGTGGCGGGAACCGGGCCAGATCATGACCCTGGATCTGTCGGGCACCGCACCCGCCGCGCCCGAACAGGATGTGGTGCTGCCGGATTCGCCGAGCCCGCTCTCGGGCGGCAGCTGGGACGGCGCCAGGCTGGTCGCGGCCACCGACGACTACCTGCTGCTGGCGAGGGTCGAGTCGCGCGGACTGTGGTGGGAGAAGAACCACCTCTACGCGATCGGCGCCGACGCCATCCTGCCGCTGGGCCGCGTGCCCGGCATCGACGCCCACCTCTCGGCGGCCGCCGGACCAGACGGCCACACCTTCGTCCTCGCCGGCGCGACCGCCCGCAGCGCCACGTGCGGCACCGGCCACGTCGCGACCATCGACGCCACCACCAATGCCGTCCAGGAACTGCCCGCGCTGCCGGGTGAGTGCTCGGCGGCCTACAGCCCGCGCTGGGGCGGTGACGCCACGATCACCGTGGCCACCCGGAGATGGGCCGACCTGGCGGGCGCGCCCAGCGCGGTCGACCGGCTGCAATCGGCGGCGCAGGGCTGGGCGCCGGTCGGCGAGAACCCGGTGGTCGACATGTTGCCGCGCGCACAGGAGTCCGTCGTCCAGGTGGTCGCCGGTGACCCGACCGACATGCGCGACACCCCGCACGGGGTACTGGTCGTGGAGAAGGGCGGCGCGCGAACCGAGCTCGCCCAGCAGGTCGTTTCCCTCGGTGCGCCCGCGGCCACGAATGGATAGATCGGCGATCGAACCGATACGGCGCGCGCTCCGTATACCTCGGCGCCGGGAAGGTTCCCGGTCGATCGGTGCCGCGCAGGGGCGGCGCTGATGGGGGAGCGCCGGAGGTAGTGATGCGAAGCAGTGGGATACGGATGGTCGTCGCGGCGGCGGTCGGGCTACTCGGGGCGGGCTGCGGTACCGCGCTGCCGCAGGGTCCGCAGATCGTGACGGCGGCGCCGTTGTCGAACCAGATGTTCGCGGTGCGCACGACGATCGGGATGGGCGTTGCCGACGCGACCGGTATGCGCGGCGACCGCGTCGGCGACTACTGGGAAATCGGTTTCAGCCAGGACAATTCGCTCGCCTACGCGATCGACACCGACGGCGTGGTGTCGTCGATGGAGACCGCGGAACTGCTGGTGTCCTCGGGCCGCGTCGACTGCCGCTGCACCCGGGTGTTCCCGCTGTACGACGCGGTGATCGGCTGGTGGCGTGACGGCGCGATCATGCAGGCCGACCTGCGCACTCCCGACCCTGTTGTGCTGCGCTCGATTTCGCTGCCCGCGCCGCGTGATTCAGTGGGCAAAGGCGCCACGCTGACCGGCACCGAGTTGATCGCGCTGGACCGGAATCGGGCCGTGCTCACACGGATCGAAACGTTCCCCGGCGCGAGCTGGGGCATCAACCACCTCTACGTCGTCGACCTGAATTCCGGTGCGGTGCAACAGTTCGGCCGGATCCCGGAGGTGAATACCGTGTTCCGTCAGGTGGTGATCGCACCCGACGGGCGTTCGGTCGCCGTCGCGGGCTACAGCCGTGACAATGTCGCCTGCGGCACCGCGTCGGTGCACCGCCTCGATCTCGTCGCCGGGACGGTCGATTCCGCCGGACCGCCGTTCCCGTCGTGCAGCTCGATCGCCGATATCCGTAGCGACGGTACGGATATCGTGCTGACCAGGCTGGTCTGGGACCGCGCCGAACCGCAGACGCTCGTCTCGTCGACGGTGTGGCGCTACCGCGACGGCTGGACGCAGGTCGGCGCCGACCCGGCACTGCGCGTCATCACCGCACCGATCGCGCTCGAACTGCGTAACACCGGCCGGGCCTCGCCGTTCGGCGACCTCGCCGGCGACCTGTACGTCGACGGTAAACCGGTGTTGCACAACGTGCTCGAAGTGCGCACACCGCACTGATCAGAGCTTGCGCAGCCGCAACCGGTTGATCGTGTGATCGGAGTCCTTGCGCAGCACCAGCGTTGCGCGCGGGCGGGTCGGCAGGATGTTCTCCACCAGATTGGGCCGGTTCGTCGAATTCCAGATGTCGCGCGCGGCCGCGGTGGCCTGCTCGTCGCTGAACCCGGCGTAGTGGTGGAAGTGCGCGTCGGGGTGGGCGAAGCCGGTCTTGCGCAGCGCGAGAAAGCGCTGCACGTACCAGTTCTCGATGTCCTCGATCCTGGCGTCGACATAGATGGAGAAGTCGAACAGGTCCGAGACCATCAGCCGCGGTCCGGTCTGCAGCACGTTCAGGCCCTCGACGATGAGGATGTCGGGCTGACGCACGCAGTGCGCCTCATCGGGCACGATGTCGTAGGAGACGTGCGAATACACCGGCGCGCACGCCTCTTCGGCGCCCGACTTCACCTCGGTGACGAAGCGCAGCAGCTTGCGGCGGTCGTAGCTCTCCGGGAAACCCTTGCGGTGCATGATGCCGCGGCGGGTGAGTTCGGCGGTGGGATAGAGGAATCCGTCGGTGGTCACCAGATCGACCCGCGGATGGTGGTCCCAGCGGGCCAGCAGCGCCTGCAGCACGCGCGCGGTCGTCGACTTGCCGACCGCGACACTGCCTGCGACGCCGATCACGAACGGCACCTGCTTGTCCGGATGCTTCTCGCCGAGGAAGGTCGCGGTGGCGGCGAACAGCCGCTGGCGCGCGGCCACCTGGAGATGGATCAGACGGGCGAGCGGCAGATAGACCTCGGCGACCTCCTCGAGATCGATCTGCTCGCCGAGACCACGCAGGCCGGTCAGTTCCTCCTCGGTCAGGACCAGCGGAGTCGACTTGCGCAGGGTCCGCCACTGCTTCCGGTCGAACTCCACATACGGGCTCGGCTCGCTCATCCGTGCCACCTACCCGACGCTCCGTCCAGGCGTACACGCACAGCTGGGCTGCCCGTCCAGTGAGATCCGGGATAACTCTGACCGCATGCCGCGATTGTGCTCCGTCTCGGTCGCCCACGCGCAACGGGGGGTTTGGCTACTGGCCGGTAACGAGCGACAACCCCGAGGTAGGGCCCGCTTTTCCGATTCACCCCGTAAGGTCGGGCACTATGGGGTCACATCCACTTGTCACTGAATACCTGCGGCTCGGACTGGCTTTCGACCGGCTCGAAGAAGGCTTCGTCGACGCCTACACCGGCGACCCGCAGTTGCGTCGCGACGTCGAGAACGCACCGGTCCCCGATCCGGCCGAGCTGGTGAAGCGGGCCGTCGAGCTGCGTGCCGGCCTGGCCGACGCGGGCCTGTCGGCGCGGCGCACCGAATTCCTCGACGCCCATCTGGTGGCGATGGAGTGCTCCGCCCGCAAGTTCGCCGGTGAGGAGATCGGGTTCGTCGACGAGGTCCGCGCCTATTTCGACGTCGACATCACCCCCGGCGACCCCGACGACTACCGCGAAGCCCACCGCCTGATGGACGAGGTGCTCGGCGGCGACGGTCCGCTGGCCGAGCGCGCGGCCGCGTACCGGCGCGGCGACGAGATCCCGCCGGAGCGGCTCGCGGTGTGCGTCGAGGCGTTCTCCAGCGCGCTGCGCGAGCGGGTCCGCGATCGCTATCCGCTGCCCGACCACGAGACCGTCACCTACGAGGTGGTCGGTGACAAGCCGTGGTCCGGATTCAATTACTACCTGGGCAATTTCCGCTCCACGGTCGCGATCAACTCCGACCTCAAGCAGCACATGGCGCAACTGCCCGCGCTGATCGCGCACGAGGCCTACCCCGGACATCACACCGAGCACTGCCGCAAGGAGGCCGGGCTGGTCGCCGCGGGCGAGGACGAGCAGACGCTGTTCCTGGTCAACACCCCGCAGTGCCTGATGGCCGAAGGCCTGGCCGACCTGGCCTTGCAGTCCATCATCGGGCCCGGCTGGGGTGCGTGGGCGCAGGAGATCTACGCCGACCTCGGCCTGCGTTTCGACGGTGAGCGGGCCGAACGCTTCTCGACCGCGTCGGCGAAACTGCTGAGCGTGCGGCAGGACGCGGCACTGCTGCTGCACGATCAGCATCGCGGCGACGACGAAGTGGCGGCGTTCCTGCAGCGGTGGAGCCTGGCCACGCCGGAGCGGGCGCGCCAGTCGCTGCGGTTCCTGTCCTCGCCGCTGTGGCGGGCCTACATCAGCACCTACGTGGAGGGCTATCGACTGCTCGGCGGCTGGCTCGACAATGCCGTCGACGCGCAGGATCGGGTCGAGCGGTTCGGTCGCCTGCTCGACGAGCCGCTCACCCCGGGCGCGATCCGGCGGATGCCGGTGTGACCGCTGGATGACGGCGCCGCCGCCGGGTGGAACAGCTGTGAGCTGCGTCTCCCCGGTGGCGGCCGCGTCCGTGTTGCGCTATCCCCGTGCTCGGGCGTCCGCGCGCGGCCCATAGACTGAAGGTCGTGACGCAGACGACCGCTTCGGTGAATACCCAGTCTCTCGGTGAGCTCGATCCCGAGTTGGCCGCCGCGATGGCGGGCGAGCTCGCCCGCGAACGCGACACCCTCGAGATGATCGCTTCGGAGAACTTCGTGCCGCGCGCGGTCCTGCAAGCGCAGGGTTCCGTGCTCACCAACAAATACGCCGAGGGCTACCCGGGCCGCCGCTACTACGGTGGCTGCGAAGCCGTCGACGTGGTGGAAACCCTGGCCCGTGACCGCGCCAAGGAACTCTTCGGTGCCGAGTTCGCCAACGTCCAACCCCACTCCGGCGCCCAAGCCAACGCCGCGGTGCTGATGGCGTTGATGAACCCGGGCGAAACCCTGCTCGGCCTGGACCTGGCCCACGGTGGTCACCTCACCCACGGTATGCGCCTGAATTTCTCGGGCAAGCTTTATGACGTGCACTCCTATGGTGTGTCCAAGGAAGATCACCGCATCGACATGGACGAGGTCCGTGACATCGCGGTCAAGGCCAAGCCGAAGGTGATCGTGGCCGGTTGGTCGGCGTATCCGCGTCATCAGGACTTCGCGCGGTTCCGTGAGATCGCCGACGAGGTCGGTGCTTACCTGTGGGTCGACATGGCCCATTTCGCCGGTCTGGTCGCCGCCGGTCTGCATCCGTCGCCGGTGCCCTATGCCGATGTCGTGTCCTCCACCGTGCACAAGACCCTCGGTGGCCCGCGTTCGGGTCTGATCCTGGCCAAGCAGGAATTCGCCAAGAAGCTGAACTCGGCGGTGTTCCCGGGCCAGCAGGGCGGCCCGCTCATGCACGTGATCGCCGCCAAGGCCGCCGCGTTCAAGATCGCCGCGACCGAGGAGTTCGCCGACCGTCAGCAGCGGACGCTGTCGGGCGCCCGGATCCTGGCCGAACGTTTGACCGGTGCCGACGTCAAGGACAAGGGTGTTTCGGTCCTGACCGGCGGCACCGACGTGCACCTGGTCCTGGTCGACCTGCGTAACTCCGAACTCGACGGTCAGCAGGCCGAAGACCTCCTGCATGAGGTCGGTATCACCGTCAACCGCAACGCGGTCCCGTTCGACCCGCGTCCGCCGATGGTGACTTCGGGTCTGCGGATCGGTACTGCTGCGTTGGCTACTCGTGGTTTCGGTGATACCGAGTTCAGCGAGGTCGCCGAGATCATCGCCGCTACCCTCGCGGGCACCTCGGACACCGAATCGCTGCGGGCGCGGGTGTCCAAGCTGGCTCAGAGTGTCCCGCTTTACCAGGGCCTCGAGGACTGGCGCCTGCTCGGCTGAGCCGAATAAGTTTCGAAACGCCCTCGGTAACCGGACTTCCGGCCACCGAGGGCGTTTTGTTGTTGTCAGGACCCGGTCGCGCGATTGTTGATGTCGCCGCGCCGTACGGCGGGGAGCAGGTAGCGCTCGGGGCGTTCCGGAACGGTGCTGTTGCCGAGCACGAGCACCGGCATGATCACGCCGACCAGCCACACCGCGAGGAGCCTGCGCAGGCGGGGATAGCCGCCGGTGTCGCGGTCGATGACGACGAGCCCGAACACGGCCTTGCCCAGGGTGGTGTGGGTGACCGCTTGGATCAGCACCCGATCGACGAACGAGGCGAGCAGGAAGAAGCCGACCACCATCGCCCAGTTGATCCGCAGGTTCCCCCAGTCCTGCTGCTCCACCGTTTGCCTGCTCGCCGGATTCGCCAGCACACCGATCCCAACGCCGATCGCGACGTGCGCGGTGACGTCGAGAATGTAGGCGAGCGTGCGACGGAGCATGCGGGGCGACGGGAACGACTCGTCGTCCTTCCCACCACGCAACGGGGTTGGCGGCGGCTTCGGTTCGTACCGAGGTCGTTCGGCGCGCGGCGGCGGCCCACCGGGATCGCCGTCGCCGGCGAACAACGTCCGCCCGAATCGCGGTGCCGGATACCACGGTGCCCGATAGGCGAACAGGGTCCGCGCGCCACCGGGCAGCGCGACCAGCCCCGCCTTGCGCGGATCACCCGCGAACCACATCTCCGTGCCGTCGCGATATCCCGAGGCCGAGATCCACCGGCGCAACTTCAATGTGCCGATCAGCTGGTCGTGGTGATCGACCAACTGCACCCACTCCCGCACCCCGCCGCGGAAACGCTGCACGGTCACGACCTGCCACCGTCGGCCTCCTGCCCGCAGCCGCCGAATCGCCGTCCAGCTCATGACGATTCCCGTCACGGTGATCGGCAGGACAGCGAAGAAACACAGGAGCGCCATCCGATCGGCGTTCTCCGCCGTCCGCCCCGACTCCGTCTGCGCTACGTCGACGAAGTAGAAGAACGCCACCGCGCACCCCACGCCGAGCCCGAGCACGACCAGCGCGCGCAGGGTGGTCCAGATGAGCGTCCAGCAGGTTCGTGGCGTGCTCAACGCGCGCGCCGCTCGGCCGTCCGTTCCGGTCACAGCGCGAGCGTGAATTGTGGATGGACAACGGTGTCGAAGGCGATCGAGCCGGCCAGCAGCACCATCATCGCCCCGAAATCGGACCCATACGCCACATCGGCGGTCGACAGCACGGCGACGGCGATACGGGCGCCGTCGTCGGCGACGACGATCGCCTCGATCTGATGGACGGCCCGGCCCGGCGGCTCCGCCTGCGATGAATCGTCGACGACGGCATAGGTTGTCGTCGATTCGATGAACAAGACGGTGCGCCCACCGAGTTCGACCGGCTCGATGTGTGCGCCGCGGCCGTCGGTCGCCTTCTCCTCGGCCAGCTCGGCGATGGTCACCCGGGGGTTCTGGGTGCGTCCGCGATCCAGCAGCGAGATGGTCAGCCACGAGGTCACCGGTGTGCCGTCCGCGGAGGCGTGCTGACCGATCGCGCAGTAACAGGCGTTATTGGTGCGCAGGACGGTGAGCAGGTCGGCGATGGCCGATGCCACTTCGGGAAAATCCCCGGCGACCTCGGCGGGCAGGAACTCGACGATGCTCTCGGCCGACTCGACCGCTTCGTGAATCGTGGCCAGCGGCAGTTCGTGATAGCCGCGCGGCAGGACGACCGACAGCGAGGTGGTCGACCCGGCAGGGGTGGTGTGCGCTGTCAATCTCCCACTCCCTGTGACAGGTCGATCGTCTTGTACGAGGCACCGGTCATCCGCTGCAGAACCGCCAGCGCGGTGGCCGGGCTCTCCTGCATGAAGTGCTTACCCTCGGCCCCGGTGAGCTGCAGCAGCGAATGCACACCGGTGGTCGCGCCGGAGGAGGCGAGCTGGTCGGAGACACCGAATACGTTCTTGTCGGTGAAGACCCGGGCGACGAGACCCGGATCGTTCGCCGCTTCACCCCAGGTCTGCGCCATCATTCCGAACCGGCCGAGATCGTCGGCGCCGTTGCCCATGGCGAACACCTTGCCCGCTTTAAACACCCCCGAGGCACCGGGCACCACGCTCAGCAGGTCACCACCGACGGTCGCGGCGGCGCCGAGCTTCTCGGTCCAGCTGCCGTTGACCAGGTCGTCGCGCAATTCGTCGTTGGTGGCGGTCAGGGCCAGCGCCCCCGCGCCCGCGGCCAACGAGATGCCCAACGCGATCGCGCTGATCGGTGGTGGGGTCACCAGGGCCAGGATGCCGGCGATCGCGGACGTGGTGGACAGCACCTCGTGAATCGCGTCGCGGTTCTCATCGATCCAATCGGTGAGACTGTCCCACCAGCTCTTGTCCGGTTCACTGGGCGCGAAGTTCGCGGCGGCCTCCAGCTCGGTCGCCGTGGTGGTGGCTTTGGCGTTGTGCGCGATCTCGAGATCTTTCGCGCGGGCGATGATCGCGTCGATCGCGCCCTGGCAGTTGTCGACCGCGGTCGACGCCGAGGTCACCTTGGCGTTGGCGGCGTTGAGCCGGGCCTGGGCGTCGGCCAGCTCGGACGCGTCGGAGAACGTCTTGTTGGCCAGGCCGAGGTCGGGATCGGCCTTGGCCTGCTGGAGCGCGGTGACCGCTTGGGCGTGGTTGGCCCTGGCGGTGGCGGCTTCGGCCTCCAGACCTTTCGCGGTGTCCTGGAAGGCCACGAGATCGGTATGCCACGCGGCGATCGCGGTGTTGGCCTGCTGCAGCGAGGATTGGGCGAGACCGAGGTCCTGGGCTAGCGTGGCATCGAAGCCGGCGCGGAAGGCATTGCCCGCCTCACCTTTCCATACCTCGTCGTTGCTGTTGCGAATGCTGGTGAGCAGCGCGTTGGTCTCGGTGACGGCGTCGGCCGCGGTCTTGACCTTCGTGCTGAGGGTGGCGACTTCGGCGGCGTCGCCCGGGGTGGGATTGAAACCGAGATTCGGGTAGGGGTTGTCGGTCACTTCGGGGTGACCGCCTGCGGATCGGTTTGTGCGCCCGCCTGGGCGAGTGCCTGCGCGACCGCGGCGTCGAGTTGCTGGTAGGCGGTGTGGCACTGCGCGATTCCGTCGGCGGTGACGGTCGTGGACTCGCAGATTCGTTCGATGCCGTACTTCCACTTGCTCTGGAAGTTGTCGGCGGCGTCGTTCAGCTTGGCGGTACCGATGTCGGAATTCCCGTCCTTGGACAGCGCGTTCATGGCGTCGGTGAGCACCTGCTCCGTTCCGCGCAGCAATTGGACGGTTTTGCCGAGGACATCGATGTCGACCTGGAGAATTCCGGTCATCTACCCTCCTCTTTTCTCGTTCTGTTCTGTTGGACGCACGAACCGCCGTTTCGGTTCCCTCGGATGCCGTGCACGACACGGAGCGCCGAACGCGTCTTCCGGACCGCCAACATAGCCGCCCCGCGGCGCCGCTGTCGGCACCGCGGGGCGGGCTATTGCTCGGAACGAGAAAAGAAGTGGTCAGCCGACCAGGGGCTTGAGCGCGCGGGCAGCGGCCTCGATGACGCCCGGCTCGTGGCCGTTGGCGATCATGTTGACGATGACGCCGTCGATGCCGTGGTCGAGGACGCGTTCCTGGATCTGCTCGGCGACCTCGTCCGGGGTGCCGACGAACTGGCGGTCGGCGGGGGAGTTGCGGATCTCCTCGGGGGACAGGGCGGACAGGTCGATGCCGAAGCGGGCGAGCATGTCGCTCTGCAGTTTTCGGGCGCGGTCGCCGTCCTCGTCGGCGATAACGAAGGCGAGGAAGCTGGTTTCGAGGGTCGCCGGGTCGCGGTCGGCCTCGGCGCAGCGCTGGTGCAGGGCCGCGACCTTCTGGGGCAGCAGCGAGGCGTTGCTGATGATGTTGAGGTGGTCGGCGAAGCGGGCCGCCAGCGCGAAGGTCTTCTTCTCGCCACCGCCGCCGAGCATGATCGGCAGGTCGTCGCGGATGCGCGGCTCGTTCAGCGCGTTCTCGGTGTGGTACCACGTGCCGTCGAAGGTCGGCCGCTGTCCGTGCAGCATCGGCGCGATGATCCGCAGGGCTTCCTCTAGCCGCTGGAACCGCTCGGTGAAGGTGCCGAACTCGAAGCCGTACTGCTGGTGCTCGAGCTCGAACCAGCCTGCGCCGATCCCGAGCACGGCCCGCCCACCGCTGACCACGTCGAGCGTGCTCACGGTTTTGGCGAGCAGCGCCGGATTGCGATACGTATTGCCGGTGACCAAGGCGGACAACTGGATTCGCTCGGTCGCTGTGGCCAGCGCGCCGAGCGCGGTGTAGGCCTCCAGCATCGGCTCGTCCGGACCGCCGATGCCGGGTAGCTGATAGAAGTGGTCCATCACGAACGCGGCATCGAATCCGGCCGCCTCCGCCGCTCTGGCCTGCGCGATCACCGTGGGGAACAGCTCGCGCACCGAGGACGTGTTGCTGAAATTGGGCATCTGATAACCGAGACGAATGCTCATGGGAGCGACCATAGGACTTGGAGTGCACTCCAAGTCAAGGCACGCCGGGGCGGGGCTCAGGACGCGTCGGTGAGTTCGACGCGGGCCGGATAATCGATCAGGTCGATGTCGTTGGCGGCCTTGTCGCCGTACTTCATCATCAGCGTGAAGCCGCGTGAGCCGAGGAACCAGTTGCGGACCCTGATTCCGAGCGCGGTTTTCGGGGCGAGGAACGGGCCCGCGTTGCTGTTGCCCGCGATCTTGGCGTAGTGCTTCATGATTCGGTCGAAGGCGGCGAACGCGGTGACGTGGTCGCCGTCGGCGATGGCCAGTTCGCCCGCGAGGACATAGGCGCCGACGACGGCCAGCCCGCTGCCGAAACCGGCGAGGGTGTTGCCGTAGGCCGAGTCGCCGACCAGCGCCACGCGCCCGCGGGTGTAGGCGCCGTTCATCCTGACCTGGCTGAGCGAGTCCAGGTAGATGTCGTCGTAACCGGCCAGGTCGGCGAGCATGCGCGGGGCCTGCCAGCCCATGTCGGCGTAGGTGGATTCGATGACGCGGCGGGCGGCGGCGGTGTCGTCGCGGGGGAAATCCAGTGCGGGACTGGCGAACAGGTACATCTGCTGCGCCTTCGGGCCGCCGTCGACGGCGAGCTTGCCGGGGGTGTTGTGGGCGAAAGCGCGTACCCGTTCGCGCGGGGTGCTGGGGTCGCTCCACGGGCTCGCACCGGCCACGCAGTAGTAGTGGCCGAGGTGATGCACGTAGTCGGACTCCGGCCCGAACGCGAGTTTTCTTACCCGCGAATGGATTCCGTCCGCACCGAGCACGAGGTCGAAGGTGCGTGGCTGTCCGTGCCCGAACCGCACCCGCACGCCGTCGGCGGTTTCGGTGAGCGCGGTGATCGTGTCGCCGAAGACGTATTCGACGGCGGCCGAGGTCTTCTCGTACAGGATCTCGGCGAGGTCGCCGCGCAGGATCTCGACGTCGCCACCGGTGAAGTCGCCGGACATGACGGCGAGCTCGCGCCCGTCGTCGTCGACGAACACCGTGTCGGTGGTGCCGGTGCGGCGGGCGCGAACCGCGTCGAGGACACCCATCCGTTCCAGCACGGTCAGGTGCGTCCGGCCCTTGAAGTCGACGGCCTGACCGCCGGCGCGCAGCGCGGGAGCGCGCTCGACGACGGTGACGGTGAAGCCGTAGCGATGTAGCCAGTAGGCCAGCGCGGGCCCCGCGATGCCGGCGCCGGAGATGAGGACGGTGTGGTTGCGCATGGTGTGCTCCTCGGGAGAAATCTGTGTCTGATGGAATCTGTATCTGGTGGACACGAATAAGAGTATGGTAGACACAGTTCTGAGGTCAACAGGAAAGGCGGGACCGATGCCGACCACCGTCGAGCTGCTGTGGGGCACCGCCACGCGCCCCAAACGCGGCCCCAAACCCGCGCTCACCCTGGACGGGATCGTCGCCGAGGCGATCGCGCTGGTCGACGCCGAAGGACTGGCCGCGCTGTCGATGCAGCGACTGGCCGAGCGCCTCGGCTTCACCAAGATGTCGCTGTACCGGTACGTGCCGGGCAAGGAACAGCTGACGGCGCTGATGCTCGACGCCGCGATGGGCGAACCGCCGCGGCCCGGCACCGCGAAGGCCGGCTGGCGCGGCGGTCTGCGGCACTGGGTCGAGGCGATCTTCGAGCGCTACTGCGCCCACCCCTGGATCATCGAACTGGCCCTCGGCATCCGCCCGATCGGCCCGAACGAGATGAGCTGGACCGAGGCCGCGCTCACCGCCCTCGACGGCACCGGGCTGACCGGCCCCGAACGGCTCGACACCATCGTGCTGCTCAACGGGCACGCGCGCAGCCTGGCCCAGCAGGTCGAATCGGTCGGCGGCGGCGATTCGGCGATCCAGTTCGCCGAGCAGTTCACCGCGATGATGAGTGCCGCCGGCGACCGGTTCCCCGCGGTCAGCGCGGCCTTCGCGGAGGAATCGGCGACGGTCAGCGCCTCGGCCGCGCCGGGCGCCGCGTTCGACTTCGGCATCGACCGCATCCTCGACGGCCTCGCCGTGCTGATCGCGAAACGGACGAATCGGTAGCGCCGGGGTCTGGTCTGCCGGGCGCGAACGTCCTAGGCTCGCATCATGACCGACCAGCCGGAACTGCCGGAAAACTCCGCCACCCTCGTGCGCGAATTCTTCGCCGCGCTAGAACTCGGCAGCGTCGACGAGGCGCTCGAGCTGCTGGATCCGGCGATCGTCTGGAAGAACACCGGCCTGCCGACCGTGCGTGGCAAGGATCGGGTCGCGGCGTTGCTGCGCGGCCTTGACCGGCCGCAGCTGGGATTCGCGGCGGACATGCACCACATCGCCGAGAACGGCGACATCGTGCTCACCGACCGCACCGACTACCTGCGCGCCGGCCCGGTCCGGATCGGGTTCTGGGTGAGTGGCACCTTCGAACTGCGCGAGGGCCGGATCGTGCTGTGGGACGACCACTTCAGCATGGGCAACATGGCGCGCGGCGCCGTCGTCGGCGCGGCGCGGGCAATCCTGCGTCGCTGAGCGTCCCCGGCTACTTGTGCTTGTTCAAGTAGTCCAGATACGTCGGCCGCAGGACATCGGCCAGTTTGCCGTCGCCCGCGTGCATGTAGTCATCGATCATCGGCAGCACGTACTTGATGTCGGCCTCGCTCTCGCCGAGGTCGCCCGCCTCGGCCTGGGCGGCGGGGATGGACTTGAGCAGTCGCCACAGGAACTTCACGTCGCCGCGTCGCACAGCCGTCCGCACCGCACGATCGTGCAGTTCCTTCGACGACAGTTTCTCCAGATCCTCGTCTTCGGACATGCTTCGACTCTAGCCCTCGGCGACACCCCTGGGGCAGATCCGAAGCGTCGGCGCCGGTTAACGACAAATTCACGGACACGTCCGGCTGTCCGGCAGCGCGGCGGACAGTTGGGCGGTAGCGTCGGTGATGCGGGCCGCGTCGGTGTGGCTCGTACGGGAGGTCCTGACCGTGACTGAGCTACTCAGTGCGAGAGGGCCGGCACCCGGCCCTCGTGGCGGTTGACCAGCGCGTCACCGCCTACCAGGACGGACCGGTCCAGCGAGATCGTTCGCGCGGGTGCCGTGCGAACACATAAGGAGCCCACCGTGACTGCTGCACGCTCCGTTTCCGCCCCCGCGATGCACACGGCCTCGGCCTCGAAGAAGGGGGCCCGCCCCTCGCGTTCCGGTCGCAAGACTTTCGTCGTCGACACCTCGGTTCTGCTCTCGGATCCCTGGGCTGTCACCAGGTTCGGCGAACACAAGGTGGTTCTACCGCTGGTCGTGATCAGTGAATTGGAGGCCAAGCGACACCACCACGAACTCGGCTGGTTCGCCAGGGAAGCCCTGCGGATGCTCGACGACCTGCGGGTCAACCACGGCAGGCTCGACCAGGCGCTGCCGATCGGCACCGACGGCGGCACACTGCAGGTGGAGCTCAACCACACCGACCCCTCGGTGTTGCCCGCCGGATTCCGTTCGGAGACCAACGATTCCCGCATTCTCGCCTGCGCGCTGAACTTCTCGGCCGAGGGCGAGGAGGTGGTGCTGGTGTCCAAGGACATCCCGCTGCGGGTCAAGGCGAGCGCGGTCGGCCTGTCCGCCGACGAGTACCACGCGCAGGACGTGGTGACCTCCGGCTGGAGCGGGATGGTCGAACTCGACGTCGCGGGCTCCCAGATCGACCAGCTCTACTCCGAGTCGGTGATCGACCTGGACGAGGCGCGGGAACTGCCATGCCATACCGGGATCCGGCTGCTGGGCAGCAGCTCCAGCGCACTGGGCCGGATCACCGCCGACAAGCGGGTCCAGCTGGTCAGGGAGCGGGAGGCCTTCGGCCTGCACGGCCGCTCGGCCGAACAGCGCATCGCACTCGATCTGCTGCTCGACGAGAGCATCGGCATCGTGTCGATGGGCGGCCGCGCCGGCACCGGTAAGTCGGCGCTGGCGCTGACCGCCGGACTCGAGGCCGTGCTGGAACGGCGGACCCAGCGCAAGGTGGTCGTGTTCCGGCCGCTGTACGCGGTGGGCGGCCAGGAACTGGGCTACCTGCCCGGTTCGGAGAGCGAGAAGATGGGCCCGTGGGCTCAGGCCGTCTTCGACACGCTCGACGGGCTGGCCAGCCGCGAGGTGATGGAGGAGGTGCTCAGCCGCGACATGCTCGAAGTGCTGCCGCTGACCCACATCCGCGGGCGCTCGCTGCACGATTCGTTCGTGATCGTCGACGAGGCCCAGTCGCTCGAGCGCAATGTGCTGCTGACGGTGCTGAGCCGCCTCGGCACCGGCTCGCGCGTTGTGCTCACCCACGATGTCGCCCAGCGCGACAATCTGCGGGTCGGCAGGCACGACGGCATCGCCGCGGTGATCGAAAAGCTCAAGGGGCACCCGCTTTTCGCGCACATCACGCTCACCCGCTCCGAGCGCTCGCCGATCGCGGCGCTGGTGACCGAGATGCTCGAGGAGTACGGACCGAACGCCTGATCTCTCGGCAATCGGGCCGCGTCACGGCCTGAATCCGTTTGATTACGGCGAACTGTGGGTATTATCCGCGGCGACACCAATCCAGCAACGGCTCGGCGAACAAATGTTCCGCCGGGCCGTTGCGGATGTCGGCCAGGCTCCATCCGGGGGCGTGCCCCCGGGGGGCCACTCGCGAGAGGATGGATATGAACCACTTCGCTCGACGTACTGCCGCTGGAGGCGCCGCGGTCATCGCCGCCGCCGGATTGCTGCTCGCCGCGGGCTGCGGCGACGACGACAAGGACACAGCCGACGACAAGGTCGGCACCGTCACCTCGGTCATCGGCGGCCCTGGCGCGACCACCACCGCCGAAGGCGGCTACGGCGGGATGACCACAACTCCCGACAGCGACGAAACCACCACCCCCGGCGCGGCCACCACCACCGCGACGGCGGCGGGCGAGTCGACCACCATCTCCACTCCGAACGGTGACATCACCGTCTCCGGTGAGGTGTACAAGAAGTACGTCGCCGTCGGTGGGGCGACCAGCCCGCTCGGTATGCCGGAGGAGGCCCAGGAAGCGGGCCCCGACGGCGGCGAGTACCAGGACTTCGAGGGCGGCACCATCTACTGGAGCAAGGACGGCGGCGCGCACATCGTCTGGGGCGAGATCCGCGAGGCCTGGGAGGACGAGGGCGGCGCCAACGGTCCGCTCGGCTACCCGACCAGCGACGAGAAGGACATCACCGGTGGCAAGCAGAGCGACTTCACCGGTGGCACCATCGTCTGGGTCAACGGCGAGACCACGGTGACCAAGAAGTAACTCGTGTGCCCGGCCGGCGTGGGGACCTGAACGCCGCCTCAGGCCCCGCGCCGACGGCCGAACCGCTAGGTTGTCGGGGTGCAGAAAACTTTGACCGACCGTGAGCTGCTGGATTCGCTCGCTGACGTGGTGGAAACCAACCTGACTCGGCACATCGAGGTGGCCGAGGGCTGGCAGCCGCACGAGTTGGTGCCGTGGGCGGACGGCCGCAACTTCGCTTTTCTCGGCGGCACCGACTGGGCCCCGGACCAGTCCGAGCTGAGCGCGACAGCCAAGCTCGCGCTGACGGTGAGCGTCCTGGTCGCCGACAACCTGCCGTCCTACCACCGTGAGCTCGGCAAGCATCTGCGCACCGGCCCGTGGTGGCGCTGGGTCGGCCGGTGGACGGCCGAGGAGAACCGCCACGAGATCATGATCCGCAACTACCTGATGGTGACGCGCGCGGTCGATCCGGTCGCGCTCGAGCGGGCCCGCATGGCGCACATGACCGCGGGCTTCAACCGTCCTCCGCTGCACCTCATCGACGTGCTGGCCACCTGTGCCTTCGAAGAGCTCGCCGCCGCGATCCGGCACCGCAACACCGCCGCCCTCGGTGAGAACCTGGTCGTCACCGCGATGGCCGAGAAGCTGGCCGTCGACGACGAACTGCAGGCCGAGTTCTTCGCCACCCTCGTCGCCGCCGCCCTCGATCTGGTCCCCGACCAGGCCGTGCGCGCCATCGCCGACCAGGTCGCCGCCTTCCGGGTTCCGCACGTCGACCTGCCCGGCGGCGGTTCCAGCGACGAGGCGCTGGCCGCGGCGGGCATCTACGACCCCGCGAACGAAGCCGAACTGGTCTTCAAGCCGCTGCTGCAGCGCTGGAACATCTTCACCCGCACCGACTTCACCGAAGCCGGCGAGAAGGCCCGCGCCGAACTGGCCCACCTGGCCTGATCTTTCGCGCGAACGGCCGTCACCTCACCGAGGTGACGGCCGTTCGGCGTTTCAGGGCTTGCGGTCCACGTTGGCCATCGCCAGCACGTCGAGCTTGCTGTCGAGCTCCTCGACCGAGAGCTTGTCCGGGGTGAGGCCGCGGTCGATCACGGTCTGGCGGATCGTCTTCTTCTCGCGCAGCGCCTGTTTGGCGACGGCGGCGGCTTCTTCGTAGCCGATGGCGGAGTTCAGCGGAGTGACGATCGAGGGGGAGGACTCGGCCAGGGTGCGCAGGTGCTCCTCGTTGGCGACCAGACCGACGACGCACTTGTCGGCGAAGAGGCGGGAGACGTTGGCCAGCAGGCGGATCGACTCGAGCAGGTTGCGGGCCATGACGGGAATGTAGACGTTGAGCTCGAAGGCTCCGCTCGCCCCGCCGAAGGCGATCGCCGCGTCGTTGCCGACCACCTGCACCGCAACCTGCGTGACCGCCTCGGGCAGAACGGGATTCACCTTGCCCGGCATGATCGAGCTACCCGGCTGCAAGTCCGGCAGCTGCAGTTCGCCGAGCCCGGTCAGCGGGCCCGAACCCATCCAGCGGATGTCGTTGGCGATCTTGGTCAGGCTGACCGCGATGGTGCGCAGCGCACCGGATGCCTCGACCAGCCCGTCGCGCGCGGCCTGGGCTTCGAAGTGGTCGTGTGCCTCGCGCAGCGCGTCGATTCCGGTGCTGCGCACCAGTTCCGCGACGACCTTGGTCCCGAACCCGGCGGGCGCGTTGAGTCCGGTGCCGACCGCGGTGCCGCCGATCGGCAGCTCACCCAGGCGCGGCAGGGTGGCCAGCGCCCGCTCGATCCCCGCCTCGATCTGCCGGGTGTATCCGCCGAACTCCTGACCAAGCGTCACCGGCACCGCGTCCATCAGATGCGTGCGCCCCGACTTCACCACGGTGCGCCACTGCTCCGACTTGTCCAGCAGCGCGATCCGCAGATGTTCCAGCGCGGGAACGAGATCGGTGATGAAGGCCTCGGTGGCGGCCAGATGCGTGGCGGTGGGGAAGGTGTCGTTGGACGACTGCGACATGTTCACGTCGTCGTTGGGATGCACGGTCACGCCATTGCGCGCGGCGATCGAGGCGATCACCTCGTTGGCGTTCATATTGGAACTGGTACCCGACCCGGTCTGGAACACATCGATCGGGAACTGATCATCGTGCAGCCCCTCGGCGATCTCGTCGGCAGCGGCGACAATCGCGTCAGCCTTCCCCGGATCCAGCAGCCCCAAATCCTTGTTGACCTGCGCACAAGCAGCCTTCAGCAGCCCCAGCGCCCGAATCTGCGCCCGCTCCAACCCCCGCCCACTGATCGGAAAGTTCTCCACAGCCCGCTGCGTCTGCGCCCGCCACAGGGCGTCCACCGGAACCCGAACCTCACCCATCGTGTCGTGCTCGATGCGGTACTGCACGTCATCATCAGCCATGTCTCGACCCTAGGACGAGATTCCGCCGAATGGTGCTCCCACACCCGCGGAAAATCCCACACCTGGGTCAGGAATAGATCGGGATGGGGCGCCCTGGTGGGTGCTCACCGCGCATCGATCGGCGCCTTCTGGAGCCGCAGGGGCGCCGAACCCTCGAGGACAGCATTGTCATCCATGACGCCCTTCGGTTCTGCAATCGGCTTGGTGGAGAAGGGCAGTTCGACTATTGCTGTGTCGGGTATATGGCGATCTTGCCTGGGTATAAGCGGATCGCCTGCCCGGGAGTCAGGGCTTCGCCATTCAGTGCCTCTAGGAGGACGAGACCGGGGTGGAGATCGAGGCTGATGACGTTCCCTCCCAGGTTGCCGGCCAGTCGCCGCTCTGTGAGCGGAAGATGCCCGACTTGCCCGTGGCGATATCGGACAGGGGCGTTACCAGCATCGCCTCGATGCTTGGTACATCTGGCGTCTTTCGAAACCATTCGGGCAATGGATCGAGCGTAACCACTTCATCTCGGTCGAAGTCCGTCGTCTGGGCGATTTCGACTGCCGCCGAGATCAGTGCCCGCAATCGTTCGATGTAAATCCGACGTGGTACGGCGGGATGCACTAAGAACATCGCCAGGGTTGCAGTGGGAATGGTCACGGGGCATGACCTGATTCGTGCAAGCAAAACGCCGCGATCTCCGAACGCAACCGCTCGGAATCGATCTCGGCTGCAGACATGCCCGTTGCCCCGCCCGCCCCGGATGCTGTGGGAGCCACAGCAGTGAACCGCTGTGTGGTCAGGCCGCGCGCCAAGGGCGCGCGGCCCAACGCATCACGGCAGTGGCGGGTTCGCGCTGTCGTCGCCGTCGAAGTCGACGGAGGAGTACTCGCGGAGCTTGGTGAGGCGGTGGTAGGCGTCGATCATGCGGACGGTGCCGGACTTGGAGCGCATGACGATCGACTGGGTGGAGGCGCCGCCGCCGAAGTAGCGGACGCCGCGCAGGAGGTCGCCGTCGGTGACGCCGGTGGCGCAGAAGAAGACGTTCTCGCCTGCGACCAGGTCGGTGGTGGACAGGACGCGGTCCAGGTCGTGGCCCGCGTCGATGGCCTTCTGGCGCTCTTCGTCGTCCTTGGGGGCGAGCATGCCCTGCAGTTCGCCGCCGAGGCAGCGCAGTGCGGCGGCGGCGATGATGCCCTCGGGGGTGCCGCCGATGCCGACGAGGATGTCGACGCCGGACTCGGGGCGCGCGGCGGCGATGGCGCCTGCGACGTCACCGTCGGAGATCAGGCGGATGCGGGCGCCCGCGTCGCGGGTCTGCTGGATGATCTCGGCGTGGCGCGGGCGGTCCAGGATGCAGACGGTGAGGTCGGAGACCGAGGACTTCTTGGCCTTGGCGACGCGGCGGATGTTCTCGCCGATCGGGGCGGTGATGTCGATCGAGCCCGCGGCGTCGGGGCCGACGGCGATCTTGTGCATGTAGAACACGGCGGACGGGTCGAACATGGCGCCGCGCTCGGCGACCGCGAGCACCGCGATGGCGCCGGGGGAGCCCTTCGACATCAGCGTGGTGCCGTCGATCGGGTCGACGGCGAAGTCGACCTCGGGGCCCGTACCGTCGCCGACCGCTTCGCCGTTGTACAGCATCGGCGCTTCGTCCTTCTCGCCTTCGCCGATGACGACGACGCCGCGCATGGAGACGGAGCTGACCAGCTGGCGCATGGCGTCGACGGCCGCGCCGTCGCCGCCTTCCTTGTCTCCGCGGCCGACCCAGCGGCCCGCTGCCATCGCGCCTGCCTCGGTGACGCGGACCAGCTCGAGTGCGAGGTTGCGGTCGGGTGCCTCGCGGCGGCTGGGGGCGGGCGATGATGCCGTCATTGCGGAGTGCCTCCTTGGCGTTGGTGTACGGGGGCAATTGTCGCATTCAGAACTGGCACGGTCGTGCACCACCTCCTCGGACGCCCGCTGACAGCCCTGGTCGGCGGCGAGTGGATACTGGTAGCCGTGGCCCAGCAGAAGCACCGGATCTTCAACGACTATCGCGACCTGTTCTGGTCGCTGATCCCGTTGGTGCTGATCGCGATCGTGCTGGCGGGCGCCGCGAGCCAGTGCACGGTGGCCACGAACGGCCCGACGCAAGGTCAGGTGCCGCATTTCGACGCCGACTCGGCGCTGCGCTCCGATGCCAAGTCGCTGCCGTTCCCGATCCGCAACCCGGAGCTCCCGCAGGACTGGGTGTCGAACTCGGGCAGCCGTGAAACCATCGTCGTGGCGGGCGGCGGCCCGGTGAGCACCGTCGGCTATCTGACCCCGCAGGGCACCTACATGCGGCTCTCGCAGAGCTCGGCTTCCGAAGAAGCGCTGGCCAGGCACGTGCTCGGCTCGCGCTACGCCACCGGAACGCAGGACGTGGACGGGCAGAAGTGGGTCGTCTACGCCGAGCCGACCGAGGAATCGGCCTGGATCGCCGACCTGGGCGGTGTTCGGGTGCTGATCACCGGCGCGGGCAACGAGGCCGCGTTCACCACGCTGGCACGGGCTGTCACCACCGCGCAGCCGCTGTCGAAGTGAGCTCCGTAGGCTGAATGCCGGTTGCCTCGGCCTAGCCCCAGCTCACCGGCTGGATGTGGTGGGTCCAGCCGACCGATGGACCTACTCGCCCGCGTCGTCGGCGTGTGACGCGATGGCATCCTCCACGCGCTTGCGCGCACCGGCCAGATGCTGCTCGCAGCGGGTGGCCAGTGCCTCGCCGCGTTCCCAGAGGGCGAGCGAGTCGTCGAGGTCGAGGCCGCCCTGCTCGAGCATCTTGACCACGTTGACCAGTTCGTCGCGGGCGCGTTCGTAGCCGAAGGCGGCGATCTCGGCGAGGGTGTCGGCGGGCTCGGTTCCGGCGTCGGGCACGGTCATTTCCCCTTGTCGTCGGTGGCGGGTGTCAGGCGCTGGGTGCCGAGCGCGGCGGCGGTGACGGCGCCGTCGGCGACGCGGATGCGGAGCTGGCTGCCCGCTGGGGCGTCGGAGATCGCGCGGACCACGTGACGTTCCGGTCCGGCGACGCGCTGCACGACAGCGTAGCCACGGGCCAGCGTCGCGGCGGGACCGACGGCGGTGAGCTTCTCGCGTAAGTGCGCGGCCGCGGTGGATTCGGTGCGCAGTGTCTGCTCGACCGTGCGGCGGGCCGCCAGGCGCAGCCGCTCCACCTCGTCGTGGCGGTGTCGCAGTTCGCGCAGCGGATCGGCGAGGACGGGGCGTGAGCGCAACTGGGCGATGATGTGGGTCTCGCGCTGCACCCAGCCGCGCAGCGCGGCGGCCGAGCGGGCCCGCATCTCGCGCACACCGGCGAGTTCGGCGGCGGCGTCGGGGACGATGCGTTTGGCGGCGTCGGTGGGTGTCGCGGCGCGCACGTCGGCGACGAGATCACTCAGCGGCGCGTCGGGTTCGTGGCCGATCGCGCTGACGATCGGGGTGGTCGCGGCGGCGATGGCCCGGCACAGCGCCTCGTCGGAGAACGGCAGCAGGTCTTCGGTACTGCCGCCGCCACGGGCGAGCACGATCACGTCGACGGCGGGGTCGCGATCGAGCACGGCCAGCGCGTCCAGCATCTGCGACACGGCTGTCGGTCCCTGCACCGCGGTGTTCTTCACGACGAAACGGACTGCGGGCCAACGGTTCTGGGCGACGGTCAATACATCGCGTTCGGCGGCGCTGGCCCGTCCGGTGATCAGCCCGACGGTGCCGGGCAGGAACGGCAGTGGCCGCTTGAGTCGCGGATCGAACAGTCCTTCCGCCGCCAGCAGCGCCTTCAACCGCTCGATCCGCGCGAGGAGTTCGCCGATGCCGACGGGCCGGATCTCGGTGACCCGCAGCGACAGCGTGCCGCGCCCGGTGAAGAACTGCAGCTTGCCGTAGACCACGACCCGGCTGCCCTCGGTCAGCGGAACGGGACTGCGCCGCAACAACTCCGGATCACACGTCACCGACAGCGACATATCCGCCGAGGTATCGCGCAGCACCAGGAACGCGGTGCGCGTGCCGGGCCGCAGATTGATCTGGGTGACCTGCCCCTCCACCCACACACTGCCGAGCCGGTCGATCCACTGCGCGACCTTCACCGCGACCGAACGCACCGGCCACGGCTGCTCCGCCGAACTGCCCGGTGCGCCTGCCTGCGCGGGAGTGCCGGAGCTGTCCTCAGTCATAGGTTAGGTATACGCGGCGCTACCGACACAAACAAAAGCGGCCGCAACCGGCGCCGGTGGCGCGGATTGCGGCCGCATCGAAGTCGGAGGGAGAGCCTCTACTGCGCCTGCACCGTCGCGATGCGGTTGGTCAGCATGGTGACGAAGGGAGCGCGGGCGCGGGTCTGCTGCTCGAAGGCCAGCAGCTGCGCGAGCTCCTCGACGGTCAGCATGCGCAGCCGGGCGCGCAGCTGGGCCAGCGTCATCGCCGGGTAGTCGTAGCGGACGGCGACCTCGGGGGCTGCCACCTCCTCGGACTCCGGCCCGGCGGCGGGCTCCTCGGCGGGCTCGACGGCCTCGGCCTCGGTCTCGAGCAGCAGCAGCGACGCGGGCGCGGCCTTGCCGTTGGCCTGCTCGGCCGGGAGCTCCTCGGTGTACAGGTCGAAGCGGCTGGCGTGGCCGTTGGTGGCGACCGCGGGCTCGGGCGCGATGTCCTCGTCGAAGGTGGCCCACTCCGGCTGCTCCTGCGGAGTCGAACCTAGACGTTCGAACACCAGGTCACCCTTGAGCGCGAGGCTGGTGACGAACTGCTGCACGTGCATGGTCGTCTGCAGCACGCGACTGAGCGCGGTGATCGGGAAATTGACCGCGGCGACGGGTAACCGCCGGGTCTCTTCTAAGGCGTACACGGCGGCACCGGCGGCGACCCTGGCCACGAACGGAGGACGGAACATGGTCCCAGCCTGCCGCAAACCGCCTGTGATGCAAAGGTCCAGGCTGCCCGGATGTGACTTTCGCCCCCCGATCCGCCCTGATCCCGCCCGCGCGACGCACGTAAGCTGTGGATCATGACCTCGGCAATTCCCTTGAACGTCGGTATCACGCGCTCCGCGGGCGCGTCCACTGCCGGTGGCAAGCGCGTGCTGCTGGCGGAGCCGCGCGGCTACTGCGCAGGCGTCGACCGCGCCGTCGAGACCGTGGAGAAGGCGCTGGAGAAGCACGGCGCCCCGATCTACGTCCGCAAGGAGATCGTGCACAACCGGCACGTGGTGGAGACGCTACGTGAGCGCGGCGTCATCTTCGTCGACGAGACCGACGAGGTGCCGGAGGGCGCGCTGGTCGTGTTCTCCGCTCACGGTGTCGCGCCGATCGTGCACGAGACCGCCGCCGAACGGAACCTGCGCACCATCGACGCGACCTGCCCGCTGGTCACCAAGGTGCACCAGGAAGCCAAGCGCTTCGCCCGCGACGACTACGACATCCTGCTGATCGGCCACGAAGGCCACGAGGAGGTCGAGGGCACCGCCGGTGAGGCGCCCGAGCACGTGCAGCTCGTCGACGGCCCCGACTCGGTGGACAAGGTCTCCGTGCGCGACCCGTCGAAGGTGATCTGGCTGTCGCAGACCACGCTGTCGGTCGACGAGACCATGGAGACGGTCCAGCGGCTGCGCGAGCGGTTCCCCACGCTGCAGGATCCGCCCAGCGACGACATCTGCTACGCCACCTCCAACCGTCAGACCGCGGTCAAGGCGATGGCGCCCGAATGCGATCTGGTGATCGTGGTCGGCTCGCGCAACTCCTCCAACTCGGTGCGGCTGGTCGAGGTCGCCCTCGGCGCGGGCGCGCGTGCCGCGTACCTGGTCGACTACGCCCGCGAAGTCGACCTCGCCTGGCTCGACGGGGTGCGGACGATCGGCATCACCTCGGGTGCGTCGGTGCCGGAGATCCTGGTGACCGGTGTGCTCGACCTGCTCGCCGAGCACGGCTTCGGCGAGGTGCAGCCGGTGACGACGGCCAACGAGACGCTGGTGTTCTCGCTGCCGCGTGAGCTGCGCGCCGCGCGTCGCGATGCGGCGCCGCGGGACTGACAGAACCCATAAAGAAGGAATCCCCGTCGCGTGATCGCGGCGGGGATTCTTCGTTTTCCTACACGTTGTCGGGTCGGCGCCGTTCGGTGCGGCCGGTGTCGGCGCGGTCGCGGTAGCGCACGGTCGGCTGTGGGTGCGGCTGTGGGTCCCGTCGGCGCGGCGTGCGCGCGGGCTCGGCCTCACGCGGTGCGGCGCCACGGCCCGCTCGCGGTGTCCTGGCGGCGGCGGGGGCGCGCTTGGGGTCGGTCGCGCGCGGGGCGCGGCGGGCCGGGCTGGCCATGTCGACTTCGGTGACCGGGTCGTCCAGGACGGCGGTGGCGCGGCGGGTGCGCCTGCCACGGCTCGCCTCGTCGAGTGTTTCCGGCCTGCGCCGCTTGACCGGCTTGGCTTCGGTTTTGCGTTCGGTCCGGCGTTCGGTGGCGGGCCGCGCGGTGGCGGGGGCACGCTTGGCGATCGCGATCCGGGCGCCGCCGATCGCCAGCACCAGCACGGTGGCCAGCATCATCGTCGGGAAGCGCTCCACCAGCGGGATGATCAGGTTCATCAGCACGTCTTTGATGGAGGTGGTTTCGCGCCCACCCAGCATCTGGCAGGCCAGCGGCACCGCGACGAACAGCAGCAGCGGCGGCATCACCATGGTGGAGAACAGGCCGCGGAACCGCACGGCGCAGACGGCGAGCACGCAGCCGAGCACATACAGCGCCGAGAACGTACCGGTCGGGTAGGTCTCGCCCCCGAGCCCGTCGATCAGGAACCCGAACATCGTCGTGCCCGCGGCAAGCAGAATCGCGGCCCAGGCGGGGATGCCGGGCACCGAGGGCATGATCGAACGTTGCGGCGCGGGCACCCGGGGTCGCGCACGTTGGGAAGCAGCCACCCTATGACACTAACCGCACAATGCGCCCTCAGGCGCTGCGGCACGGGGATCTCAGCGGCGATCCTCGGCGTCGGCGAAGGCGACGACCCGCGGTCTGGTCTCGGTCAGCCGGATTGCCGGGAGCTCCTGATCGGCGATCCCGAGGTCGTGCATCCGGCGCGCCGTGACCATCACCCGGGACTCCACGGACCCGACGGTCGCGTTGAAAGCCGCTACTGCCTTACCGAGATTCACGCCCAGATTGTCCAGATGTTCGGCAACCTTGCCGACCCGCGTGTAGAGCTCCTTGCCCAATTGCTGCACCGTTGCCATATCGCGTGACAGCGCTTCCTGCCGCCAGCTGAACGCGACGGTGCGCAGGAGCGCGATCAGCGTAGTGGGGGTTGCCAGGATCACGTTCCTGCCGAACGCGTACTCCAGGAGTCCGGCATCGGTGGTGAGGGCGGCGTCGAGGAACGGATCGCCGGGCACGAACAGGACGACGAACTCTGGCGCCGGATCGAAGGCCATCCAGTACGCCTTGTCGGCCAGCTGGTCGACATGGGCGCGCAGATGCTTGGCGTGGCGGGCCAGCAACTGGTCGCGCGCGGCGGGGTCGTCGGTGGTCGCGGCGTCGAGATAGGCCGTGAACGGCACCTTCGCGTCGACGACGATGTGCCTGCCGCCTGCCAGCCGCACCACCAGGTCGGGCCGCACTCCGGCGCGATCGTCGCCACCGGCGCGGTGGACCTGGGTGTCGAAATCACAGTGCCTGGTCATACCCGCCAGCTCGACGACCCGTTCCAGCTGGATCTCGCCCCAGCGACCGCGGACCTGCGGCGCGCGCAGCGCCGCGACCAGCTGACCGGTCTGATCGGAGAGCCGATGCGAGGTGCGCTGCATCCCGGCGACCTGCTCCCGCAATCCCGAGTACGCGTCGATCCGGTGATGCTCGACCTGGCGGATCTGCTGCTCCAACGCGCCGACGGCAGCACGCAGCGGATCGACCATCGCCCCGATCGCGGCCGAATGCCTGCGCGCCGCATCCTCGTTCGCCGCGTGCAGCGATTGCTGCAGCAACCGTTGACTGTCCCCGGCGGCGGCGAGCCTGGCCTCCGCCGCGACGGCGCGTTGCCCGCCCCGGGCGGAATGCCCCAACCAGCCGAGACCGAACCCGGCAGCGAATACCAAGACGAGCGCGACGAGCATCGAGGCGGTCATAGCGGCGATAGTGCCCGAGCCCACCGACAAACTCGCAATCGCCGAGCAACCCGGCGTGGTGACTCGCCGCGCGCCACGCCGATGAATTACACGCGTGTAGTGCGCCGATTGAATTCTGTCGGGGGTGTGGCCTAAGTTTCGCGGCATGCGGATCCTGCACACCTCCGACTGGCACATCGGGCGCACCTTCCACGGTGTCGACCTGTTAGCCGACCAGGCGCGGGTGCTGGCATCGATCGCGGAACTGGTCGCGGCCGAGTCCGTCGATGTGGTCGTGGTGCCGGGGGATGTCTACGACCGGTCCATTCCGAATGCCGATGCCATCGCGGTCTGTAACCGCGGTTTCGAGGCGATCAGGGCCGCGGGCGCGCTGATCGTGGCGACCTCGGGTAACCATGATTCCCCCGCCCGGCTCGGTGCGGGCGCCAGCTTCGCGGCGGCGGGCGGGCTGCACCTGTGCACCCGGGTGTCCGACGCCGATCGGCCGGTGCTGCTCGCCGACGCGCACGGCGAGGTCGCCTTCTACGGCATCCCGTATCTGGAGCCGGAGATCACCCGCGCCGAACTGGGTGTGCCGCAGGCGCGGTCGCACGCGGAGATCCTCGATGCGGCGATGGGGCGTATTCGCGGCGATCTGGACGGCAGGCCGGGCACGCGCACGGTGGTGCTCGCGCACGCGTTCGTCGTCGGCGGGGAGGCGACGGGTTCGGAGCGGTCGATCTCGGTGGGCGGTGTCGAGACGGTGTCGATGTCGGCGTTCGACGGGATCGACTATGTGGCGCTGGGCCACCTGCATTCGCCGCAGACCCTCTCGGAATCGGTGCGCTACAGCGGTTCTCCGCTGCCGTACTCGTTCGCCGAGAACTCCCACCGCAAGGCGGTCTGGATCGTCGACCTCGACGCCGACGGTCTGGCGGCGGTGCACCGCCACGATCTACCGCTGGTGCGCGGGCTCAGCAGACTCTCCGGCACGCTCGATGCCTTGCTCGCCGACGCCGAATTCGCCGACGCCGAACAGCATTACGTCTCGGCCACCCTCACCGACAGCGCCAGGCCGGTCGATCCGATGCGTAAGCTGCGCGAGCGTTTCCCACACGCGGTGCACGTGGAATGGGATCGCCCCGAGGGCAATCCGGAGTTGCATTACCGCGAGCGGGTGCACGGCCGCCGCGATGTCGAGGTGGCGGCGAGTTTCCTGACCGACGTGCGTGGGGAACCGAGCAAGGGGGAGATGGTGTGGGTGGAGCGAGCCTTGGCGGCGGCAGTGCGTGAAATCGATTCGGGGCGTGTCGAATCGGAACGGGATATCGATGGCGCGGATGCCATGGACGTGTCCGCGTGAGCCTTCCGCGCTGTGGAGCTGACCTTCGGCGCTTCGATGCCGTGTCCGGTGCGGTAGCCGGTGGTGCGGCATGAGACTGCATCGACTCGAGATGGTCGCCTTCGGTCCGTTCGCCGACAGCACCGTCGTCGACTTCGACGCGCTCGGCGCCGACGGAGTGTTCCTGCTGCACGGGCACACCGGCGCGGGCAAGACCACCGTGCTCGACGCGATCGCTTTCGCGCTGTATGGGCGCGTGCCCGGCGCGAGGGGTGACAGCAAGCGGCTGCATTCCGATCACGCCGACCCGCAGACACCGCCGAAAGTCACGCTCGAAGCCACGCTGGGTGGTCGGCATCTTCGTCTTACCCGTAGTCCCGCCTTCGAACGGCCGAGTCGCAGAGACAGCACGAAACTCACAGAGGTCAAGGCCAAGGGCACCCTGGAATGGCTCGACCGCTCGGGCGAGAACCTGTCCGGGTTCACTGATATCGGTGACGAGGTGCTGCGCCTGCTCGGCATGAGCGCCGACCAGTTCTTCCAGGTCGTGCTCCTCCCTCAGGGCGACTTCGCCCGCTTCCTGCGCGCCGAGAACGAAGATCGCGAGAAGCTGCTCGAAAAGCTCTTCGACACCCAGCGATTCGGCACCGCCGAACAGTGGCTCGCAGATCGCCGCCGTGCGTCCGAGGCCGACCTCGACACCCGCAAGCAGGGCATCGACCGGCTCATCATCAAGGTCGGTATGGCCGCCGGCTACAGCGGTTCGGAGTCGGTCGGCGTCCTCGACGCGGTCAGCTGGTCGCAAGATCTGCTGGCGGCGGCCCGCACCGAGCTGGCCGAGGCCAATACGAATGCCGAACTGCGCCACAAGGAATCGGCCGAAGCGCGCACCGAGGCCGAGGAACAGCGCCGCGTCGCCGGGCTGCACGCCCGGATGGCGACGGCCCGCGAGGAACTGGCGACCTACACCGCGACCGCCCCCCGCCGTGCCGAGCTGGAACGCGAACTGGAACAAGCCCGCCGGGCCGAGCCGGTGGTTCACGCCATCGACGAGGCACGCGCCGCGGTCCGCGCGCTGCGCCGCGCCGAGGCGGCGACCCACACTGTCGCCGGCGAATTGGCCGTCCAGCTGGGAGCCGAGGCGGCCGCCGACATCGCGGGCGTCGACCAGCTGACCGTTGTGCTCGACGATCCGACCGATGCTGATGCGGACCTTGATGTTTCGGCCACTGGGTCGGGCGGGCAGCCGACGCGGGTTCGGGATGTCGAGGGTGATCTCGACGGGGCGGTGAGTCAGTGGAACGGCCTGCTCGGTGTGCTCGGCGAGGTGCGGGCCGATGCCGAGATCGCCGAGCAGCTCACCGCCGACCTCGCCGCGCACGAAGCCGAAGCCGTCCGCCTGGCCCGGCGGGCAGGCGAATTCGCGCAGCGGCGCGTCGAGTTGCCCGCCGTGCTCGCCGGGGCGGGGGAGCAGTTGCGGGAGGCGACCGATGCGGCCGCCGCACTGCCCGGACTGCGCACCGAACTCGGCAAGTGGCAGGAATCCGCAGCCGCTGCCGTCGAATTGGCCAAGCAGCGACCGGCTTTGGATCGGGCGCGGGCCGAGTTCGATACCGCGCGGCGAAACCATCTCGATGCCAGGGAGCGCGTACTCGATCTGCGCTCGCGCCGCCTGGCAGGCATGGCCGCCGAGCTCGCGGGTGCGCTGGCCGTCGGCGCGCCGTGCGCGGTGTGCGGGTCCGCCGAGCACCCCGAACCCGCGCGCCCGACCGACGACGCGGTGTCCAAGGATGCCGAGGATGCCGCCACCGCTGCCGAGCAGGCGGCCGAAGCGGCCCGCGACCGGATCGCCGAGCGCATCGGCGTCATCGAACGCGAGATCGAGGCACTGACCGCGCGCGGCGGCGATGCCGACCCGGTCGCCCTGGCCGACGGCGTCCGCACCGCCACCCACCGCTTCGACGACGCCGCCGACACCGCCGATCGCGTCGCCGCATTCACCACCCGCCTCGACACCCTGCGCGCCGAGGAAACAGCCCTGCACGAGCAGTCCCGCGACCTCGACGCCCGCCTCGGCACGGTCACCGCCACCATCGCGGCCACCCGCACCCGCCTCGACGAACTCACCCTCCGCCTGCGCACCGCCGCGGGCGCCGACGACTCCGTCGACGCCCGCACCACCCGCCTCGAATCCCTCATCACCGCCGCCACCGCGCTGCGCGCCGCCCGCATCGAGGAATCGGCTGCCCGCGACGCCGTCCGGCAGATCGCCACCCGCGTGGAAAACCTCGCCCGCGCAGCCGGTTTCGTGCCCGAAGGATTAGAGGAGCCCCACCTCCCGAAATCTCTCGTCACGCCCCCCGACGGGAAAGCGGATGCTCCCGTATCCGACGAAGGCACCGGAGCACGCGCCGTCTCAGCGCCCGACATGCCCACGCTGTTCGACCTTTTCGACGACGACCCGGACGACGACCAACCGGAGCCGGAGACCGAACCGGCACCACCGCGCGACGACGTCGCACTCCTCACGGCCTACGCCCAGGTCGTCACCGCCGTCGCCCGTACCGCGCAGCAACAGTCGGCCATCGAGGCCGAACTCACCGCCGCCGACCGGGCCAGGGCCCATGCCGACGCGGTGCTGGCCGAACCGCAGATCCAGGCGGTCGCCGAACAGGTCCCCGGTGATCTGACCGCGCTGGAACAGCGCTTCGCCGAAGCCCAGCGCGCGCTGACCGCGGTGGTCGCCACGCAGTCGGCGGCGGCGGAGCGGGTCGCGCAGCTGGAACAGCTCGGTACCCAGCTGTGGGGTGAGGTCGAGCGGATCGCGCCGAGGCAGCGGGAATTCGACGAACTGGCCACGCTGGCCGAGGTGGTCGCGGGGCGTGGTGCGAACAATCGCCGGATGTCGTTGCGCTCCTATGTGCTTGCCGCGCGCCTCGAGGAAGTCGCGGTGGCGGGGTCGCTGCGGCTGCGCCGGATGTCCGGCGGCCGCTACGAATTCGTCCACTCCGACAAGGCGGGACCGCGCGGTAAACGCGGCGGCCTCGGCCTCGACGTCCGCGACGACTACACCGGCGCGATCCGCTCCGCGAAGACCCTCTCCGGCGGCGAAACCTTCATGGCCTCACTGGCTCTCGCCTTGGGTCTGGCCGATGTGGTCGCCGCCGAATCGGGTGGTCTCGTCCTGGACACGCTCTTCATCGATGAGGGATTCGGCAGCCTGGACGCCGACACCCTCGATGCGGTGATGGGCGTGCTCGACGAACTACGCGCGGGCGGTCGCGTCGTCGGCGTCGTCAGCCACGTCGACGAGATGCGGCAGCGGATTCCCAGCAGGCTCCACGTCGTCCGTGGCCGCTCCGGTTCCCGGCTGGAGGCCACCGTCGCCTGAACCGGTGTCCCGCAGCATCGCGACGGCGAGCACCGAGCCCGCCGCCGCCAGTCCGGCCGCGGCGAGGAACGCCATGGCCAGACCCGTGCGGTAGGCGACGCCGGGTGCGGCCGCCGACGATTCGGTCACCTTCTGGGCCAGCAGCAACAGTGCCGTGACACCGATCCCGGACCCGATCCGGCCCGCCGTGTTCACGATCCCGGCCGCGGTGCCCGCCTCCTTCGGCCCGACCGCGGTGACGGCGGGCTGGGTGACCCCCACGAACGCCGCGGGCAGTCCGATGCCGAGCAGAATCGCCCCCGGCAGCACATCGACGACGTAGCCCGCGTGCTCGGGCATTCGGGCGAACAACAGCATGGCCAGCGCCTGCAGCCCGAGCCCCGCCGCCAGCACCCACCGGGCGCCGATCCGGTCGAGCATCGCGGGCAGGACCGTACGCGACACGACGATATTGACCACCGCGACCGGCAGCACCGCGAGCCCGGACAGCGTGGGGCTGTAGTGCTGCGTGTGCTGCAGATACAGGGCGAGCAGCGCGAACACCGGCACATGCGCGGCCCCGACCAGGAAGTTGACCACCGCGGACCCGCTCACCTGCCGCACACCGAACATCGACACCGGCATCAACGGATGCGGGCTCCGCAACTGCATCAGCACGAACACCGCCAGCAGCGCGACGCCGGCGCCGAGCAAGACGATCGGACGCACACCCTGTTCGGGGGCGCCCAGTGCGCCGATCCCGTAGCCGATCAGCAGCAACGACACGGTGCCGGTGACCGCGCCGGGCAGATCGAGCTGCCGTAGGGCCGTTGCCGCACGTTGAGTGTCGCTGGGCAGCAACCGGATTCCGGCGAGCGCGAGTACCCCGACGGGCACGTTGATCAGGAAGATCGACGGCCAGCCGAAGACATCGGTGAGTGGTCCGCCGAGCGCGGTGCCGAGGGCGGCGCCCGCCGCGCCCATGGCACTCCACGTCCCGAACGCCCGGTTGCGGGCGGCCGGTGTGGTGAAAACGGCGGTGAGCAGCGCGAGCTGGGCCGGAATGAGCAGTGCGGCGCCGACCCCCTGCGCGGCGCGGGCGGCGATGAGCACCGCGGCCGACGGCGCCAGCCCGGCCAGTCCCGAGGCCAGCGTGAACAAGCAGAGCCCGAGCGTGAACATGCGCCGCGCGCCGAGCAGATCGGTGGTGCGGCCGCCGAGCAGCAGGCAGCCGCCGAAGGCGAGCAGATAGGCGTTGGTCACCCAGCCGAGCCCGGACTCGGTCAGGCCGAGATCGGTGCCGATGGTCGGTAGCGCCACATTGAGCACCGTCGTGTCGAGGAAGACGACGAGTTCGACGGTGGTGATGAGCAGCAGGATCAACCGCTCGCGCGGCGACAGAAGGGAACCCGGCATGACCGAACCTCTCGCTAGAGCAATACTCTAGCGAGAATTTCACTGTAGTGAAGCTCTAGTCAAGTAGGATCGAAGGCATGACGGAACGCACCGCCGGGGTCCGCGCGGCCAAGACCATCGCCAATCGCGCCCGGATGCTTGCCGCGGCCAAGGAGTTGTTCATCGACCGTGGATACGCGGCAACCACGATGAAAGCCATCGCCGAGCGGGCGGGGATGGCGGTGCAGACGCTGTACTTCACCTTCGCCACCAAGCGCGCGATCCTGCTCGAGTTGCTCGACACCGAGATCGCGGGCGACGCCGAACCGATCGCGACGATGGACCGCCCGTGGTTCGCCGAGGCGCTCGCCGCGCCGCCCGCCGAGCAGATCCGGCTGCAGGTGGCCGCGGCGGCGCGGATCCACGCCAGGGTCGCGGCCATGCTCGAGGTGGTGCGCTCCGCCGCCGCCACCGATCCGGAACTGGCCGAGATCTGGCAGACCAATCTCACCCAGCGGCTGACCGTACAGCAGCGGCTCGTTACCGAGCTGGCGGCGAAAACCGACCTGCGAGAGGGTATTTCGGTGGAACGCGGTGCCGATATCGCACTCGCGCTCACCGCGCCGGAGACCTACCGGCTCCTGGTCGGCGAGCGGGGGTGGTCGGCGCGGGAGTGGCAGGAATGGGTCACCGGCGCACTGACCGACCAGCTCCTCGGCCGTTAGCGGCCGAGGTTACGCGGCGATCGGCTGTGGTTGCGGCTTGGGGGCGAACCCGGGCAACCACCCGTCGACGTACGGAATCATCACCTGGATCAGTGGCCCGATGCCGAAGGCGTAGACCAGGGTGCCGATTCCCACGCTGCCGCCGAGCAGCCAGCCGGTGATCAGCACCGTGGCCTCGATGCCGGTGCGGACGGACCAGACCGGCCAGCCGGTGCGGGCGACCAGTCCAGTCATCAGTCCATCGCGGGGTCCTGGACCCATGCCCGCACCGATGTAGAGGACGGTCGCGGCGGCATTCACGATCACCGCGACGACCATCGCCAGCACCCGGACCCACAGGGCCTCGGCCGCCGGGATCAGCCACAGGCCGGCGTCGACCGCGATCGCGATCACGACCACATTGCTGACCGTGCCGAGCCCCGGTCTCTGCCGCAACGGAATCCACGCGAGCAGCACGGCGAGGCCGGTCACCGCGGTCACCGCGCCGAAACTCAGCGGCACGTGCGCGGCGACACCCTGGTGGAAGACGTCCCACGGATCGAGCCCGAGCCCGGCCCGGATCATCACCGCCATCGACGTCCCGTACAACCACAGACCGGTGTAGAGCGCGAGCAGGCGACGAGTGAGCATGCGTCTCAGCATCCGGTCCCACTGGACCTCATGAAAGAGCCAATCGCCGGATACTGGCCTGATCTATGGCAACCCTCAACCCTCGTGCGCGAGCAACCACCGCTTCGCATCGAGCCCCCACCGGAACCCGCCCAGCTGACCACCGATCCGCAACACCCGGTGGCACGGCACGAACAGCGCCGCCGCATTACGCGCACACGCGTTCGCGGCAGCCCGGGTCGCGGCGGGCCTGCCGGACAGCCCGGCGAACTCGGTATAGGTGACCGGCTCACCCGCGGGCACCTTGCGCAGGATTTCCCAAGCGTGGGTGAGGAATTCACCCGAGTGCTGACGCACCGGGATCGCGTCGATCACGGTCAGATCGCCTGCGTGATAGTCGATCACCGCCCGGGTGACCTCGCCGAGGGAGTCCCGCAGGCGCAGTTCGGTGGGGCGCAACGAGGAGTGGACGACGCGAGTCAGCTCGGTCGGATCGCCGGTCCAGCCCGAGGCGAGCACCGCGCCGTCGATATCGACGATGGCCGTGAACGGCCCGATCGGCGTCGGCACCGTCGCGACATCGGCGCGGCGAGTGATGGTGGCAGTCATGATGTTTCGCTTCCGGTCGAAGGTTCACGCGTGGACGAGCACGGCGCCGCGGTGCGCGAGCGCCCGCTTCCACAGGTGCATGGACAGATAGGAGCGCCACGGCGCCCACCGGGTGGTGTGCCCGAGATCTATACCCGCCAG
The DNA here is from genome assembly GCF_053608285.1 of Nocardia sp. NPDC055053. NCBI lineage: Bacteria > Bacillati > Actinomycetota > Actinomycetes > Mycobacteriales > Nocardiaceae > Nocardia > Nocardia sp. NPDC055053. Next base: position 84,591 of record NZ_JBSGVD010000006.1, read on the forward strand.
CGCCGCGCCTTGGCGGACGACAAGATCGGTGCCGAGCAGGACGTCGGGGTCGGCCAGCGATCGCATGGTGACGTAATCGGCCGTCCACGGCCCGACGCCGTCGAGCGCGAGCAGGTCGTGGCGAAGGTCGGCGGCGGTGCGGCCGGAGTGCAAGACCAGCGCGCCGTCCGCGATGGCGCGCGCCGCGGACACGATAGCCGCGACGCGCCGCGCCGGTCCCGTCAGCACCTCGGCACCGCGTTCGGCCACCACGGCAGGAGTGGGGAACAGTCGCGGGACCGGTCCCTCGATGCGCTCGCCGAGCGCGTCGACCAGGCGCGCGGTATGCGTCGCCGCCGCCTGCACCGAGATCTGCTGGCCGATCATGGTGCGCAGCAACAATTCCGGGCCGTCCAGGCAGCCTGGCACGCGGATCCCCGGCGTGAATCCGTGCCCCGCGCTGCTGCCGTCACCGAGAGTCCGCTGCCCGATCCGCAGCGCGTCATCGATCCCGAGGGGATCGGCATCGAGATCGAGCAGATGCCGCACCCGCGCGACGGTCGGCGCGAGATCGCGCATGTCCCGCAGGGCGAGTTCGGCCCGCACATGTCCCGGCTGGAACGACAACCGGATCGTCGCGTGCCCGTGCGGTGTGCGCAGGCTGCGCGTGTAGACGCCGTCTTCCCACATCTCCATGCCAGGCACGGTGTGCGCCGAGAGGAACCAGGCCAGCCAGCCGGTGTCCAGCGGCTCCCGATACGGCAGCCGCAAGGTCAGCAGGCCGGGCGTGGCCGGGGCGACGACATCCGAGCGCGGGGAACGGCGCGATTCGGTCCGCATGGTCGTCGGGCTCACCGCGAAGACCTCGCGCACGGTGTCGTTGAACTGGCGGATACTCGCGAACCCGGCCGCGAAGGCGATATCGGACATCGGCATCTCGGTGGTCTGGATGAGCAGCCGCGCGGTGTGCGCGCGATGCGCCCTGGCCAGCGCGAGCGGACCCGCGCCGAGCTCGGTGGTGAGCACCCGGGTGAGCTGACGCTGCGAATAACCCAACGTGGCCGCCAGCGCAGGCACACCACCCCGCTCGATCACGCCGTCCCCGATCAACCGCATGGCCCGCGCGGCCAGATCGGCCCGCACATTCCACAGCGGCGACCCGGGTGCGGCGTCCGGCAGGCACCGGCGGCAGGCGCGATAGCCTGCCTGCTGCGCCGCCGCCGCGGTCGGTAAGAACGAGACGTTGGCGCGCTTGGGCGTGATCGCCGGGCACGAGGGCCTGCAGTAGATACCGGTTGTGCGCACCGCCGTGAAGAACTGCCCGTCGAAGCGGGAGTCCCGGGTCGACACCGCCCGGTAGCAGCGCTCGAAGTCCATCGCCGTGATCGTCACGGGTTCCACAATGCCCGCATCCACACCTACGTGCTAGCGGGAATCGGCCACTTATCCCCGGTGCGATGCTGCGGAAATTCGTGGCTGATGAGGGCGCCCGGTCGGCATTCCCGCCGGCCTGTTCACGGTGATCGACGTCTGATGCCTGCCACTTCGGCGAGTGACGAGGCCGGTGATCCCGAGCGCTGTGCACAGGGTGTCGATGCGGACCGGCGGTGTCAGCAGCAGCGGGTGGTCGGATTCCGCTCGGCTTCGTCGTAACGGTCGCGCCAGTACTGGCGTTCGCTGGGCACCGGGCAGCCGGGGTGAGTGCGCCGCAGGTGATCCACGTAGCGCTGGTAGTCCTGACCGCCGTTGATCGCGCTGTACCACCGGGCGACCCCGCGCACGCCCGCCCACAGCCGGGACAACAGCACCCGCGGCGCCGAGGCCGCAGGGGAGTGGACGGCCGATCCGATGAACCGGCCGTCCACCTCCCGCGACGCACTCACGACACGTGCGCCGATCCGGGCGCGGTCACCTTGCCCTCGGCGATCAGCATGTCCCACTCCTTCTGCACGTCCTTCTCCGCGGCGGTGGCGAGGAAACCGCTGGGCGCGAAGATCTTCGACGGCTGTTCCTCGGTTTCGGTGCTCGACACCGTGCCCGAGCGGATCGCCCGCGCGCAGACGATCGCGCCGACCGCGGCGACGATCAGCACCAGCACCGCGAACACGATCGAGAGCGTGCCCTGGATGAAGGTGTTGCGGATGGCGATGTCGACCTGTTCGGGTGTCTTCGCCGTCAAACAGCCCTTTCCGGCGTCCTTGGCTGCCTGGCACAGGCTGTGCTGCTTCCAGTATCCGAGCTTGGGATCTTCGGAGAAGATCTTCTGCCACGACGCGGTCATCGTGACGAGCAGATCCCACGCCAGCGGAACACCGGGAATCCAGGCCCACTTCCATTGGCCGCGCTTGACGATGATCGTCAGCACGATCGTCAGCGCGATCGCGGCGAGCAGCTGGTTGGCGATGCCGAACAGCGGGAAGAGCGCGTTGATACCGCCGAACGGGTCGTTGACGCCCATCAGCAGCACGCCGCCCCAGCCCGCGACGACCAGCAGCGAGCACAGCCACGCGCCGACCCGCCACGACGGATCACGGAACTTCGTGAACCCGCCGCCGAAGTTGCCCAGCGCGTCCGAGACCAGGAACCGCGCGACACGGGTGCCCGCGTCGATCGTGGTGAGGATGAACAGCGCCTCGAACATGATCGCGAAGTGGTACCAGAACGCCTTCATCGACTCGCCACCGAGGAACTTGTGGAAGACCTCGGAGATGCCGACCGCCAGGGTCGGCGCGCCACCGGTGCGCGAGATGATCGAGTTCTCACCCACGTCGGAGGCCGCGTCGGCGAACAGTTCCGGCGTCGCGGGCGGGCCGGACAGGCCGAGCGTATTCGTGTAAGCCGCGGCCTTTTCCGGGGTGCCGCCGGTGAGACCGAGCGGCGCGTTCATGCCGAAGTACAGGTGCTGATCGATGATCGAGGCCGTGATGATCGCCATCACCGCGACGAACGACTCCATCAGCATGCCGCCGTAGCCGATCATCCTGGCATTGGATTCCTTGGCCAGCAGCTTGGGCGTGGTCCCGGAGGAGACCAGCGCGTGGAAACCCGACAGCGCGCCACAGGCGATGGTGATGAACAGGAACGGGAACAGACTGCCCGCGAAGGCCGGACCCGTTCCGCTGTAGGCGAATTCGGAGACCGCGGGCGCCTTCAGCACCGGCATGGTGATCAGGATGCCCGCCGCCAGCAGCACGATGGTGCCGACCTTCATGAACGTCGACAGGTAGTCGCGCGGGGCGAGCAGCAGCCACACCGGCAGCACCGAGGCGAAGAAGCCGTAGGCGATCAGGCACCAGGCGATGGTGGTCCGCGAGAGGGTGAACCAGTCGGCGCCCCACTCGGTTTCCGACACCCAGCCACCACCGACGATCGCCGCCAGCAGCAGCACGATGCCGATCGCGGAGACCTCGCCGACCTTGCCTGGGCGCAGGAACCGCAGATAGACGCCCATGAACAGGGCGATCGGGATGGTCATCGCGATGGAGAACACGCCCCACGGGCTCTCGCCCAGCGCGTTGACGACGACCAGCGCGAGCACCGCGAGCAGGATCGTCATGATGGCCAGGATCGCCACGATCGCGGCCACACCGCCGACCGCGCCCAGCTCGTCGCGGGCCATCTGCCCGAGGCTGCGGCCGCGCCTGCGCGTGGATGCCCACAGCACCAGGTAGTCCTGCACCGCGCCGGCGAACACGACGCCGACCACGATCCAGATCGTGCCGGGCAGGTAACCCATCTGCGCGGCGAGCACCGGGCCGACCAGCGGCCCGGCGCCCGCGATGGCGGCGAAGTGGTGACCGTAGAGCACCCGCCGGTCCATCGGCATGAAGTCTTTGCCGTTGTCGTAGATCTCGGCGGGCGTGGCGACGTCGTCGCGCGGCTTGGTGATCTTCCATTCGATGAACCGCGCGTAGAACCGGTACGCGATGATGTAGGTACAGACCGCCGCGATGACGATCCACACCGCGTTGACCGACTCACCGCGGACGAACGCGATGATCGCCCACGCGATGGCGCCGAGCACGGCGATCCCCGCGAACACGGCCTTCTTGGCGGGCGTGATCGGCGTGCGATCGACGACACCGACCGGAGGTAAGTCCGGATCGGTCCGCAGATATTCGATGGTCGCCATCAGTCAACTCTCCTGGTATAACGCGCAGAGCCTCGGGTGAAACATCGACAACGTAGCCGATCGGCCCAGCGCGCCGGACAGGATCACACACGTCCGCGGCCATTATGAAATTTTGTTCAGGCGCTCATTCGCCGCGATAGGTGCCGAAGCTCCAGAGGTTGCCTTCGGGGTCGGCGGCGCTGAAACCGCGGGAGCCGTAGTCCTCGTCGCGCAGGCCACGGATGATGCGAGCGCCCGCCGCGACCGCGCGATCGTGCAGGGCATCGGGTTCGTCGGTGACCAGGTAGAGCGAGGCGACGCCGGCCGGGCGGGAGCCGAAGGGACTGTCGTCGCGGCCGGTGGAGCCGAACATGACGCCCCCGCCCGCGGGCCAGCGCAGTTCGCCGTGTTCGACGACCGACGCGTCGTCCTCTCTGGCGTAGACCGCCCGTACTTCGAAACCGAAGGCGGTGGTGAGGAATTCGATCATGGCGCGAGCGTCGTCGAAGGCGAGGCAGGGCCACACGGTGGTCTGGGTGTTGGTGGAAGTGTCCATGTCTTCAGCCTTCCGCTGCGGGGGCGTTCGGGTCTTGGACGGATGGAATCTCCTCGGCCAGCCAGGTCGTCGGGGCGCAGCCTGCGAGCTCGGCGAAGTCGCGGTTCAGGTGCGCCTGGTCGTAGTAGCCGCAGGCGGCGGCCACCTGGGCGATGGAGACATAGGACGGCGTGTTCGCGAGCATCCGCCGCGCGCGTTCGAAGCGGATGATCCGGGCCGCCAGTTTCGGGCTCGCGCCGAACTCGGCGGTGAACTTGCGGGTCAGGTGCTGGCGGCTCCAGCCGATCCGCTCGGCCAGCGGGGTGATCTCGCAGGTGCCGCCGGTGCCGACCAGCGTGCGCCACGCCCAGGTGAGTTCGGGGCCCGCGAGGGCTTCGGAGCGCGCGGCCGCGGTCAGCGCGCGATCGCAGGCGGCGAAGCGGCCGGGCCAATCCGGTTGCGACTGCACGGCATCGGCGAGCTGGTCGCCCAATGGTCCACTGGCGTCGGTGCATTCGATCGATACATCCCACAGTTCGCTCGCGGGCATCCCGAACAGGACCCGGCTGCCCAGCGGAGTCAGCTCGATCGCGACACCCTCCTGGAAACCGGTGTGCGCGATCATCGCCGGGGTCGCCTGCAAGCCGCTGAGTACGCAGCGGTAGTTGCCGGGGGCCTGGTGCGGGTCGGTCTGCGCGACGACGTCGATGGTGGGGCCGATGGCGACGATGAAGGTCATGTGCCGTGAGGGCAGGCCCCGGTGCAGGCCGGGCTCGAATCCCGCGAGCCGATAGCCGATATAGCGGTCGATGAATGCCGCGAGAATCGGCGAGGGGGCCGCGGTCACCACCTCCGTGGTCGCCTCCATACGGCAACGCTACGCCGGGATCGGGGGCTGCGGCCATGGCTGTGTGCCCGGCGGTGTGGCGTGACGCACGCGTCCGGGGTGCCGACGCGGGGTAATCATCTTGTGAAGGTGCTCTCCGCACCCGTTGTGCGGCGGTGAGATTTAGCACTCACAGGTCCGTGAGCTGTGGCTACGCGCACTCGGCCGGTTACCGTTGCGCCTTCGCCCAATCTCAGGAGGTGTCATGCGGCGAGTTCGGTACGAGCGCAGCGGTGGTCCGGAGGTGCTGGAGGTCGTCGCGGCCGAGGTGCCGGTGGCTGGTCCCGGTGAACTGCTGGTCAAGGTCGAGGCCATCGGGGTCACCCTGTCGGCGATCCGGCGGATGAGCGGTCCGCAGCAGTTGCGGGCCGAGGTGGCCGGTGAGGTCGTCGCGGTCGGTGACGGGGTGGACGGGTACGCCCCCGGCTACCGTGTCGTCGGCCTGTGCGCCGACGCCTACGCCGAATACGTCGTGCTGCCCGCTGATCAGGCGTCCGCGATTCCCGACGGTGCCTCCGCGGTCGACGCGGTCGCGTTGATGCGCAGCGGTCTGGTCGCGCTCGGCGCGCTCGACACCGCCGCGCCGCGCGAGGGCGAGACCGCCCTGATCACCGCTGCCGCCGGTGGCGTCGGCCACCTGGCCGTGCAGCTGGCCCGCGTCCGCGGCGCGGGCTGGGTCGTCGCCGCGGTGTCCGACGAGACCAAGGCCGAATTCGTGCGCGGACTCGGCGCCGACGAGGTCGTCACCTACGACCAGTTGCAGGCCGCCAAGCAGGCCGACTTCGCCCTCGACGGCGTCGGCGGCACCGGTCTCGGCGCCGCGCTCGGCGCGCTCGCCGAGGGCGGCCGGGTCGTCACCTACGGCACCGGCGGCGGTCTCATCGACACCGAGGATCTGCTGGCCGGCGGCAAGACGCTGTCCGGTTTCCGCATCGGCCGCCTCGCCCAGCGCGACCCAGCCCGCTACGAGGACCTGCGCCAGGAGGTGTGGCAGTTCTACGCCTCCGGCCTGCTGCACCCCGTCGTGCACGCCGAGTTCGCCCTCGACGACGCCGCCGCCGCGCATGCGGTTATCGAGCAGCGCGCCAACCTGGGCAAGGTCGTCCTGGTTCCGTGATCGAACCGCGCCGACCCCGCTCCGGCCGAGGAGCGGGGCCGGGTGGTCGTCATCGCCGGGCGAGGGCCGTCAGATGACCTTCGCCGACGATGTGGTTTCGCATGGTGAAGGTGACCAGCGCGGGCGGAGTCGTCGGCGGCAGACCCAGACTGGGTGTATCGAGGGCCAGGACGCTGACCCGGTAGCGGTGGTCCGGATCGCCGATCGGCGGGCAGGGTCCCAGATAGCCGGTGACGCCCGCGGTGTTGGTGCCCGCGACGGCGCCGACCGGTGCCGGGTCGGTCACGCTGGACGTGGTGGCCGGGATATCCCAGGTCAACCAGTGCCAGAAGCCGGAGCCGGTGGGGGCGTCGGGGTCGAACATGGTCAGTGCGAAGCTTTTCGCCGTCGACGGTGCGCCCGACCAGGTGATAGTGGGGGCCTGATCGGCGCCGGTGCAGCCGAGCGTCGCGGCGAAGCCGGCGGCGGGGAAGACCGAGCCGTCAGGCAGGTCGGCACTGGTGACGGTGAACGTGGGGGTCCCTGGCGGAATATAGGACCGGACCTCGGTCGGCGCCGACGCGTCCGCGGTTGGTGCTGCCGGCGGGTTCGCGTTGCCGCAGGCGGTCGTGAACAGCGCGACGGCGGGCAGTGCGATGCTCGCCAGGGTGCGGGCGATGGTCATGATCGGCTCCTTCGATACGTGGTGTTGCCGCGGACCACGTTCGCGCGGGCAGGAGCCGGCGAGGAGATCGTGTCGAGCCTGGTATGCCCGATGCCACGCTGATTCGCGATCGACTCGGTACCAGGTGATGATCGAACCCATGAGTACCGCGCAACGGAGCAGCGAGCTGGGTGCCTTCCTGCGCGCCGCCCGTGAACGCAGGAGTCCGCAAGCGGCAGGCCTGCCCGAGACCAGCCGTCGTCGCACCCCTGGCCTGCGACGCCAGGAGGTCGCGCAGCTGGCGGCGGTCAGCGTCGACTGGTACATCCGGTTGGAGCAGGGCCGGGCGGGGACTCCTGGATCGGGTGTCCTGGACGGGCTCGCGGACGCACTGGGGCTCGCGCAGGCAGAGCGAACACACCTGCACCTGCTCGCGCGTGGCGAGGCGCCGCCCGTCGCCCACACTCCGGGGCCGGTACGGGCGTCGATGCGCCTGATTCTGGACAGCTTGCCGTGGCCCGGCTACCTCCTGGACCACCGCTTCGAGGTGCTCGCGTGCAACGACGCCGCGGCGTCGCTGTTCGGCGACGCCTTCGGTACCGGAGCCGCGGCCAACAGTGCCCGCATGATCTTTCTGGATCCAGAAGCCCGCGCACTGCAATTGAACTGGGAACAGGTCGCGCGCGAGACCGTCGGGCACCTCCGGCGCAATCGCACGCGCTACCCCGACGACCGTGAACTGGACCGCCTCGTCGATGAACTGCGACGCGGCAGTGTCGAATTCGCTGCCTGGTGGGACGACCACACGGTTCGGGAACGCAGCTTCGGCACCAAAGTGCTCCGTCATCGGGAGGTCGGGGACATCCCCGTCGCCTACGACATGCTGGCCGCACCGGACGGTACCGGTCAGGTGCTCGTGGTGGTGACTCCCGTCGGTCCCGCCGCAGCTCGCGCTCTGCACACCCTCGTCATCGCCCGCGCGGATCGTCTGGGCGCCACCAGGCTGCGCGCCGTCACCGCGTAGACTCTGCTCCTCGTGAGCCTCACCCTCGGAATCGTCGGCCTGCCCAACGTCGGAAAGTCGACGCTGTTCAACGCGCTGACCAAGAACGACGTGCTGGCCGCGAACTACCCGTTCGCGACCATCGAGCCCAACGTCGGCGTGGTCCCGCTGCCGGATCCGCGCCTGGACAAGCTGGCCGAGATCTTCGGTTCCGAGAAGATCGTGCCCGCCGTCGTGTCGTTCGTCGACATCGCCGGCATCGTGAAGGGCGCCTCCGAGGGCGCTGGCCTCGGCAACAAGTTCCTGGCCAACATCCGTGAGGCCGACGCCATCTGCCAGGTGGTGCGCGTGTTCGCCGACGACGACGTGGTGCACGTCGACGGTCGCGTCGACGCCGCCGCCGACATCGAGGTCATCGAGACCGAGCTGATCCTGGCCGACCTGCAGACCCTCGAGAAGGCCATCCCGCGCCTCGAGAAGGAAGCCAAGGTCAAGAAGGACCGCAAGCCCCTGCTCGACGCCGCCAAGACCGCCCAGGAATTCCTCGACGCGGGCACCACCCTGTTCGCCGCGGGCAAGAAGATCGACGCCGAACTGCTGCGCGAACTCTCGCTGCTCACCATCAAGCCGTTCCTCTACGTCTTCAACGCCGACGAGTCGATCCTCACCGACGAGGCCAAGGTCGCCGAACTCAAGGCCGCCGTAGCCCCCGCCGACGCCGTCTTCCTCGACGCCAAGGTCGAAGCCGAACTCCTGGAACTCGACGACGAATCCGCCCTCGAACTCCTCGAGTCCATCGGTCAGACCGAGCCCGGCCTGCACGCCCTGGCCCGCGCCGGCTTCCACACCCTCGGCCTGCAGACCTACCTCACCGCAGGCCCCAAGGAAGCCCGAGCCTGGACCATCCACCAGGGCGACACCGCCCCCAAGGCCGCAGGCGTCATCCACACCGACTTCGAACGCGGCTTCATCAAGGCCGAACTCGTCGCTTACAACGACCTGGTCGAAGCCGGTTCCATGGCGGCTGCGAAGGCCGCGGGCAAGGTTCGCATGGAGGGCAAGGACTACGTCATGGCGGATGGCGACGTCGTGGAGTTCCGCTTCAACGTGTAATTCGTTGCGCCTGGGGTGGATTGAAGGAGCCCCAGGCGCATGAATTGCTTCAGAGGCGACACTGGGGCGTTCCTGATCAGGATACGTCGCCGACCACCTTCCACGGGTTCAGTCGTGGAGAAACGCCGTCAGGCTCGCGATCGCTTGGTGGGCCGCCGCTCGGTCGGGACGTGTTCTCGACCGTTGTCGAGCGAAGTACTCGGCGAGTAGCTCGCGATTGGTGCGCAGCCATGCTGCCGACAACTCCGCTACACGGTTGCTACCGAGAACAGCCGACATCTCCTCGCCGAGGAGATACAGCGACGCGACGTCGACGTCGACTTCGGCCCTCAACAGGAGGTCGGTGCGCTGCCCATACAGTGAGGCACGAACGTCGACGTCCTCCTGATACCAGCTGCATGCGGTTGCGATATCGGCGGCGTCCTTGTACTCGCCATTGATCGATCGGTCGCACCAAGCCTTCAGTTTCAGCGCGGTGTAGCCGGCCGGTGTAGGAATCCGCACCTGGTTGCCGCTCGGCAACTGCACCACTTCTGACAGAGAAAAGACTTCGCGGAAGCCGAAGACATCCAGCGAGTCCTTCCGGCCCGGCAGCACCGTCGTTCCGGTCGGGTCTTCGATTTCGCCGAACGGCACGACATCAACCGAAACACCAGCGATCGAGTAGCGGATTTCGGTGGTCCCTGACGGGGGAAATGCCGAAACGATCCGTTGGTATTCGGCATCGCCGGCAACCGCCACACCGACGTCGATGTCGCTGGTGGAGCGAAGTAGATCGGTGCGTCCGAACGATGCGTGGAGCAAGTCCCGACAGTGCGCGCCGATGACCATGAACGATGTGTCGGTTGCTCCCGAGTTCGACACCAACGCTTCGACCACCCTGTCGACCAGACCCAGTGACTGGATGCCGATGCGCTGAGGGTCAAACAAGTTGGTCCCTCCTCAGAGCGGCCGCGACGTCAGACTGCCGTGGCTCTCTCGAGGCGAGAAGGTCCGCATACACCATCAGCGGTGGGGCCGCGGATTCGGTGAAAGCGCCGTATTGTTCGGGGGCGGTTGCCCATGGCGGCGCATCCCAGAACTTTCGGCGGATCTCGATATTGGGATCATCGGACTTGTGCCAGCCGTTCTGAACGGCCTCGATCGGGTCGAAGTTCTTGACATAGATCGTGAGCGTCTGTGGCTGCCGGATCGTTTCTATGGCGGATTCGCCACTCACCTGCCACCCCGGAGGCGGCGACCAGCTCGCAATGTCCCCCGCGAAGGACGTCTCCCGGATCTTCGGGATCACAGTGCCTCTGTATGCGGCAGCCCAGAGATCGATGAGCTCATCGCGGCGATGGAGTGATCTTCCGATTACGTAGTCGGATTTCTTCATGATTTCCAGCGTCGACTGCGTGATCCCCACCGACGTTCCGGCCGTGTCGGCAATCATGCGAACCGGCCGGTTCACGAGATCTGGCCATGCCAGCAACACGAAGAGGACCTGCATCCGCCGGGCACTGAACAGGTTGGCGTCCGCGGGCCGCCGCCCCCTCTGCGGTGTGAGATCGGGGCGGCCACGGATGTCTATCAGAACCGGGCCGAAGTCCAGATGAGCGTTTCCGGCGTTGTCGATGTAGTCGATGCGTGCTGCACGGAGGGCCTCGGCGGTCCGGCTACTGATGTAAGGGCCCGCGACGAGCAGGCGGTGGGCGTCTTCTTGCCGATCGAGCCGCGAGAGAGCTGACAGGGTGACGTGTGGCAACCAAGCCATCTGATACTTCGTGGTGAAGCCCGTACGGGCTATCTCGACGATCGCGGCCGTCTCCGATGTCCAGTGCTGCAACTCGAAGTCGATCGAGATCGCCGACATTGCCTGGGCCACCATGTGCTGTATGTCATGACGGCGTGTTCGGTCATACACAGCGTTCAGTTTAGTTGAACAGGAAGAAATATTGAACGCCCCGCCGACGCGGTCTTTCTCGACGCCAAGGTCGAAGCCGAACTCCTGGAACTCGACGACGAATCCGCCCTCGAACTCCTCGAATCCATCGGCCAGACCGAGCGCCGAGTATCTGGATTGTCGGCATGGTGCTACCAGCTCGCGAAGATCCATACGAAGAACCCTGAAGTCATCAGAGAACTTGTAGCTGCCGAGGCCAGGGCGATCCTCATGTTCGGTCGAGTGGACCAGAGGACGGCGACGAGGCCGAAGGTCACCGCGAGAGGGACAAGCCAGATGTCGATCAGCCAGGGCGGCGACCAACCGGTGGCGATCTCGAGGTCGAGCGTGCCGAGCAGGGTTGCCCAGTTGATCAGATAACCGGCGGCGGACCCGAGCACGACTTGCGCGATACGGGTACCGATCCGGAATCCCCTCGAACGCACTCGCGCCATCGCCGCTGCTTCGCCTCCGGTGGCTACCTGGTGGTCCTTCACTCGTCCCCCTGTGTGTCCCTTGTGATTCCGAGGGTAGCGGCGGTCGGGGCTGCTGCAGGGTTAGGTGACAACCAAGATGGCTTGCCGAGAGGCAGGTCTGAGAGGATGTCGTAGTGCCCAAGCCGTATCCGAAAGAGTTCCGCGACGACGTCGTGCGGGTCGCCCGCAACCGCGACGAAGGAGTGACGTTGGAACAGGTCGCGGCCGACTTCGGGGTCCATCCGATGACATTGTCGAAGTGGATGCGCCAATCCGACGTCGACGACGGGAACAAACCGGGAACCACGCGCAGCGAATCCGCCGAGTTGCGCGATGCTCGCCGCCGGATCCGGTTGCTCGAGCAGGAGAACGAGGTCCTGCGCCGCGCGGCAGCCTATCTGTCCCAGGCTCAGATCCCGGGAAAAAGCTCTACCCGCTCGTGAAAGAGCTTGCCGCCGAAGGGATCCCCGTGGCGGTGACGTGCCGGGTGCTGCAGCTCGCTCGCCAGCCATATTACCGATGGCTGGCCGATCCGGTCTCGGCCGGCGAGGTCGCCGAGGCGTATCGCGCCAACGCGTTGTTCGACGCGCACCGCGACGACCCTGAATTCGGCTACCGTTTTCTCGTCGACGAAGCCCGCCAAGCAGGTGAATCAATGAGCGAGCGGACCGCATGGAGGATCTGTTCGAACAATCGGTGGTGGAGCGCGTTCGGCAAGCCGCGGCGCGGCAAGAACGGCAAACCGGGTCCACCCGTCCATGACGATCTGGTACAGCGAAACTTCCGCAGCGACGCACCAAATCAGTTGTGGCTCAGTGACATCACCGAACACCAGACCAGCGAAGGCAAGCTGTACTTGTGCGCGGTCAAAGATGTCTTCTCCAACCGAATCATCGGGTATTCGATCGATTCGCGGATGAAGTCTCGACTGGCGGTGACCGCGGTGAACAATGCTGTTGCCCGGCGCGGTGACGTGTCCGGTTGCGTTCTGCACACCGACCGCGGATCTCAGTTTCGCTCGAGGAGATTCGTTCACGTGCTCAACCGTCATCGCATGGTCGGATCCATGGGCCGTGTCGGCGCGGCCGGCGACAACGCCGCGATGGAAAGCTTCTTCAGCCTGCTTCAACGCAACGTCTTGGACCGGCAGCGATGGGACACCCGCGAGCAGCTCCGGATCGCGATCGTCTCGTGGATCGAACGCACCTACCACCGGCGGCGTCGACAGGCCAGGCTCGGCCGGTTGACCCCAATCGAATTCGAAACCATCATGTCCCCAGCAGCCCGACAGGCTGCTTGACCGCTGTCACCCGATCCTGCAGCAGCCCCGTCAGGTGCCACAGGCGGTCGGTTGCTTGTTGCTGATCGGACGGTGGTGTCGATCGCAGTTCCGGCTGGTTCACGCGATCTGGCCATGCCGGCAACACGAAGAGGACCAACTGCGTTGTAGCTCTGAGGAATTGGCCGAACCTGCTGCAATACGGCAGCGAGATCCACGAGCAGGTGCTCAGTCTCATAGGCACCGTCCCGTGTACACCATTCGCAAGTCGTAGTCCTCCGCTGTCACCGATCCGATGTCGGCGGGCATCTGCAGCCGCGATTGCTGCAGAGCGCGGCACCGCCGCGGTGTTGGCTGCGCGATTGCAAATCTGCGCGGAAAGCGACATGAGCGTGTACGGCGTCGCGGCGCCGACGAGGGTTGAACAGCGAGCGCACGTGCCGGACAGGGCATTCGATTCCCCCACGGTGGCAGAAGGCAGGTCGCTCGGTTCCGACCGCCGATCAATACTCTGTTCGTGAAGAAGACCCGTGCAACAGCCAACCACAGCGAAACGGTCGGCCGATCTCTGCAATCGGCCGTGGCCAACGCTGCACTTCTGCTCGAGGAAGCGATGTCGGGTGCCGACCATGCCTTCGGTATCGAACTCTGTTCAGTAACCGCGGTGGATGGTGAGCTTCTCCTCCGCCGTGAACCGCTATCGGATCGCATACGCCGCGTCATAGCGGACCCGATTCTCGATATGGCAGTGATCCAGCCGGTTTCGCGCTGGCCAGAGCACTTCTGAAGTGCCGTCCGGCGGATGGACCCACCGCAAGGATCCGCAGCCCATGAAGCCGCGCTGGACGCCCTGATCGACGATTTCACCCAAGATATCGAGAACCTGCTCGGCACAGTCCGATTCGCGGCACAGGTCGAGACTCGGCCGACGGGTTACTACGCGAACATCTGGGACGATTTCGTCTTGATTTCCCACAGCCGCATAGCTCGTTTGTCTGTGACTGTGACCGATTGACGACTTGTGGGCAAGGTCGACTCGGTCCCCGTACGTGCACTCGATTCGGCACTACATGGCGGTCGGGGCCCTGGCGGCCAGGCGAAGAAGCATTCGAGTACCTGTCAGGTGATTTCGAGGGCTGAGGCGGTCAAGCGCCAGAGGCGGTCGGTCGCTTGCTGTTGGTCGGCGGGGGGTGTCGCTCGGAGTTGTTGGGCGATGCCGTGGCGTAGGCCGCCGATGACGTAGGCGCCTGCGCTGGCGGGGTCGAGGGTGGTGGGGAGTTGGCCGAGGGATTGGCCGTGGCGGATGTTGTCGGCGGCCATGGCGCTCATGGTTTCGATGTGGACGGCTTCGAGTTCGGCGAGGTCGGGGTCGAGGGCGGCGCGGGTCAGCAGGATGGGGGCCAGCGGGTCGGCGAAGTGGTAGGCGACGAACAGGCGGGTGCGTTCGCGTTCGCGGGTGCTCCAGTCGGCGTCGGCGGGGAGGTTGGCGTCGGCGATGGCGTGGCGGAGGCCGTCGTAGAAGCCGTCGTAGATCGCGGCGAGGAGTCCGCTCTTCGAGCCGAAGTGGTGGTAGAGCGCGCCGGTGCTCAGTTTGGCTCTGCGGGTGAGCGCGCTCAGTTCCAGGACGCCGTTGCCGCGGACCAGTTCCTCGCGTGCGGCGGTGAGAAGTTGTTGACGTCCGATCGGGGCACGTGCCATATTCGAAACATAACAGAACTCAGTTATGTTCTAGGAGTCGCCGTGAGCAGCGAAGTGTCCTCGTTGACCGATTTGGGTGGCGATCTGGCCGGCACGTACCGGCGGACCGTGAGCAGTGGGACGACGATCGATCCGGCTCTCGCCGAGGCTGACCTGGCCGCGGTGCTGCGCGACGGGTATGTGATCCTGCCGGACCTGCTCACGCCGGAGCAGCTGGACGAGATCCGCGAATCCGTGGGGCCGCTGCTGGATCGGCACGGCCGCAATCACTTCGAGGGTCACACCACCCAGCGGGTGTACAGCGTGCTGAACAAGACGGCCGGCTGTGATCGCATCGCCGACCATCCGCGAGTGCTGGCGCTGCTCGATCGGCTGTTCCTGCCGAACTATCTGCTGTCGATGCTGCAGGTGATCAACATCCTGCCCGGTGAGCAGGCGCAGATGCTGCACACCGACGACGGCTTCTACCCGATCCCGCGACCGCGGGCCCCGCTCGGCGCGGCAACGATCTGGGCGATCGACGACTTCACCGCCGACAACGGCGCCACCGACATCATCGCGGGCAGTCACCGGTGGGGCGATCGGCTGCCCGCGGAATCCGATCGCGCGCCCGTGGTGATGTCGGCGGGTTCGTGCGTGTTCTTCCTCGGCACCTTGTGGCACGGCGGTGGCGCCAACCGCAGCGATCGGCCGCGCTTGGCCGTGACCGCGCAATACTGTGAGCCGTGGCTGCGCCCTCAGGAGGCGTTCACGCTGTCGACCACCCGGGACACCGCGCGCCGGGTGTCCGAAGACCTTCGGCGCATGCTCGGTTACAGCATCCATCCGCCCTTCATCGGTCAGGTCGACGGCATGCATCCGAAGCGGCTGCTGGAACCCGGCGCCCAAGCGCTGTAATCCCGTGCACCGGAGGTGAATCGGCCTAACGCAATTCGAGTTCGATTGCGCCGGTGAGGAGTTGGCGGGCTCGGGCCAGGTCGAGAGAGCCGCTGTGCCAGCGTTCGCTGAGGCCTTCGACCAGGGCGGTCAGGCGTTCCGCGGAGGCCGTGGCGTCGACGGTCGCGGCGACGGCGCCGAGGTCTTGGGCCTCGCGGATCAAGGATTCGACGTCGGTGTTCCAGGCTTCGGTGGTGGTGCGCAACGGATCTCGGAGATCGGGGTTGAAAGCGGCGCTGGCGCGCAACTCACCCCAGGCGATGCTGGTTTCGCGGACTTCGGGAGTGTCCTGGAGTTCGCGCAGGAGCATGTGTTCGAGCTGGGTGCGTGGGTCGGTGGCTGGGGTGTCGGTGTAGGACTGGGCGCGGTGGTTGATGTGTTCGAGGGCGGCGTGCAGGATGCCCGCGCGGTCCTTGAAGTGGTAGTAGATGAGGGCGGGGGAGACCTCGGCCGCGGTGGCGAGTTTTTCGATACGCAGGCCGCGCACGCCGTCCTGGGCGATGACGCGGACGGCGGCTTCCAGGATCTGGGTACGGCGTTCCGACACGGTTCCTCACAGTAGGGTTCGGGTGCCCGGCGGCGAATCCGCCGGGGTGGCTCAGTCGACGGGTTCCTGCTGAGTGGTGCAGTGGATACCGCCGCCACCTGCGGCGATGCCGTCGATGTTGATCTGCACCACTTCGCGGCCGGGGAACAGTCGCGTGAGAGTGGTCGCGGTGGCGCTGTCGGCGACGGGGTCGCCGAACTCGGGGGCGATGACGGCGCCGTTGCAGACGTAGAAGTTGATGTAGCCCGCGGCGAAATCGTCGTTCTCGAACTGTTCGCGCACCGTCGACGGGCCGGTCAGCACCTCCACCTGCAAAGCGCGGCCGTGTACGTCGGTGGCCGAGCGCAGGATGTCGAGGTGGCGGCGGGTGACGTCGTAGTCGAAGGAGTCCGGGTCGTTGTCGAGTCCGGCGACGACCACGCCGGGGCCGGTGAAGCGGGCGTAGAAGTCGGTGTGGCCGTCGGTGATGTCCTGGCCCGCGATGCCGGGCAGCCAGATCACCTTCTTGATGCCGAGCAGGTAGTCGAGTTCCGCCTCGACGTCGCGTTTCTTCCAGCCGGGATTGCGATTGTTGTTG
The DNA here is from genome assembly GCF_053608285.1 of Nocardia sp. NPDC055053. Classification (NCBI taxonomy): domain Bacteria; kingdom Bacillati; phylum Actinomycetota; class Actinomycetes; order Mycobacteriales; family Nocardiaceae; genus Nocardia; species Nocardia sp. NPDC055053. The sequence goes on from NZ_JBSGVD010000006.1 coordinate 101,415, forward strand.
AGCACGCAACTCTCGGTGATGATCGCGGTGCCCTCGCCGTCGACCTCGAGCGCGCCGCCTTCGAGGACAAGATCGGTGTGCCGGGTTTCGACGCCGGCGCGGGCGGTGACGAACTCCGCGACCTTCGCGTCGGCGCGATACTCCTGCTTGTCGCCCCAGCCGTTGAAGTTGAAATCGACTCCGGCCTTGGTGTTTCCGCTGCGCACGAAGACCGGGCCGGTGTCGCGCATCCACAGGTCGTCGAGATCGGTGGGGATCAGCTCCACGTTCGCGGTGCCGATCAGGCGCTGGGCCTGCGCCATCTCCCTGGCGCGGACCAGCATGGTGACCGGTTCGAAGCGGGCGATCGTGGTGGCGATGGTGGCCAGATTGCGCTGCACCTCGGGCACCAGGTCCGCGCCCCAGATCCGTTCATCGGCCGCGAACGCCATCCAGGTGCGCTTGTGCGGCTGCCCTTCCTCGGGCATGAGCCAGGTCCTTCCGTCGTCGACCGGTGCGCTGGTGCCGTCGCAGCCGGCCCACAGCACACTGCTGAGCGCGGCCATCGTGGTCTGGACGAATGTGCGTCGTCGCATCTGTCTGCTCCTTCCGAGCTGTCGACCACGGTAGACACTGACTGAAAATTTAGTCAAGGTTGCACCTTGGTGGCGTTCTGCACACCCTCAGGGGGAGCGGGTCCAGCACTCTGGGCCCTGCCGACGGCGCCCGATCCGGCGCAGAGTTGATCCTGTCACCGCTCGCCAACCGGAGGTTCCGATGTCGGACATCAGCACCATCGCCCACTCGGCGCAGCGTCGTGTCTCGGTGTCGACCGGTGACGGGGTGGAACTCGCGGTTCGCGAATACGGGCGGCGCGACGCGGACCTGACGATCGTCCTCGTGCACGGGCACTGCCTGCGCACCGCGTCGTGGGCCGCCGTGCGCGCAGCCCTGCTGCGCGACTACCCCGGCGCGCGGGTCGTCTGCTACGACCACCGCGGCCACGGCGACTCGGCCACGGCGTCCAGGCAGACCTACAACCTCGAACAACTCGGTCACGACCTGCACGACGTGCTCGACGCCGTCGCGCCCACCGGGCCGGTCGTGCTGGTCGGTCATTCGATGGGCGGCATGACCGTGCTGACCTACGTCAGCCGATACCGGCACGAGATCGGCACCCGCGTCGTCGGTGTCGGACTCGTCGCGACGGCGGCCAGCGGCCTCGCCGACGCCGGCTTCGGGCGGCTGCTGCGCAACCCGTTCATCTCCGTCTTCCAGACGGCCGTCCGGCGCGCACCGCGCCTGATGCAGCACGCGAAGGTGCTGTCCTGCAAGGTTTTCGCCCCCGTCGTGCGCGCCGCCGAGTTCGGTGATCGCAAGGTCAGCCCCCAGGTGCTCGCGCTGGCCGAGGCGATGCACAACGCGACCTCGATCGTGACGATGGCGAGCTTCCTGAGCGCTTTCAAGGACTTCGACCGCACCGACGCGCTGGCGCTGCTGTCGACCATCCCCACCCTGGTCCTGTGCGGTTCCGCCGACCTGATGACACCCCCGTCGCATTCGGTCGCCATGGCCGCCGCGGTCGACTACGCGGACTTCGTGACGATCGACGGCGCGGGCCACTCGGTGATCCTCGAACGGCCGACGCGGGTCGCCGAGGCCATCGCCCGGCTGGTCGGCCGGGCGAGCGGCGAGCAGGTCCAGATCGCGAGCCTGGCACTCGCCGCCTGACTAGGCGGTGACCCCCAGTGGCGGCCGATGCTGGGCACGGACGAGTTGCAGTTCCCGTATTACCCGCGTTCTGCGGCCGCCAGCGCCTTCAGTTCGGCGAATCGGATGATGTTGCCCGCGGCGCCCCACGTGCCCTCGGGCTGTTCGTGGATGAGCACCCATACGCGCAGCGCGTCGGCCTCGGTGAGTCCGGCGGCGGCGAGGACGTCGTCGGTCACCTGTTTGACCAAGCCCGCTTTGCGGCGATCGGATAGTGCTCCTTCGGGCACGGTGGCGTCGACCCGGAAGCGCGGCAGGTCGTCTTCGGCGGTGCCGAACGCGCCCGCGGGTACCTCGTGGATCAGGCACCAGGCCTGGGCGCGGAAGAACGCGGTGTCCGGTGCGCCTTCCCAGGTGAGCAGGGTCGCGGCGAGCGTCTTCTGCAACTGCTGCCGGACGTCGCCGGTCAGGACGCTTTCGGGCAGCGTGAGCTGGATCATCGGCATGGGGAACACCTCCGTTATAACGACTGTTATAGATTGGCGACGGTACGCTATGACGGTCGTTATGGTCAAGGAGGTGCTGGATGGCGCAGTCGGACGCGCGCGATCGATTGGTGGCCGGTGCGGCCGACATGCTGCGGCGCCGTGGCCTGAACGCGACCAGCGTGCGGGAGCTGGCCAAGCACTCCGGTGCGCCACTCGGCTCGACCTACCACTACTTTCCCGGCGGCAAATCGCAGCTGGCCGCCGAGGCCGTTCGCCTCGCGGACGCGCTCACGGTGCGCAGGCTGACCGCCGAGTTGCGCTCAGGTCCGGTCGACGGCCTGCGTGCCTTCGTCGCCATGTGGCGAAAGATCTTGGTGGACAGCGATTTCGAGGCCGGCTGTCCGGTGCTGGCGGTGTCGGTGGAGGACCAGCCCGCCGACGACGACGAACCAAGGCGCGCGGCCGCCGAGGCCTTCGAGCACTGGACCGACCTGCTCGCCGGATCCCTGCGCGAGCACGGCGCGACCGCCGACGCCGCCGACCGGACCGCGACCCTGATCGTCGCCGCGATCGAGGGCACCGTCGCCATGTGCCGGGCCCAGCGCAGCACCCTCCCGCTCGACCGGACCGCCGAGGCTTTGGAAGGCGTCGTTCAGGCTGTCATCGCGCCCGTTGTGGACTGACGGTGGAGTTACTGCCCGCGTGCGGCCGCGAGCATGGCGTGCGGGCGGACCTCGCCGACGCGCGGGCGTTGCTGCCGTTCGAGTTCGGTGAAACCGGCGGCGCGGAGTAGTTCGGACATTTCGTCGACCGGCCAGCGATAGGCCGATGTCACTTTGTGCGGGAACATTTCCACGTGCTCGGCGCTGTCGAAGAAGCCGATCACCAGTCGTGCGCCCGGTGCGAGAATCCGGCTGAATTCCGCCAGGATTTCCGGTAGTTCGGCCGGGGCGAAGTGGATCAGTGAATACCAGGCGAGTATGCCGCCGATCGTCGCGGCCGGGGCGTCGACGGCGCGCAGTGAATCGACGCGGAACGGCACGTCGGGGTAGTGGGATCGGGCGTGGGCGATGAACTCGGGGACGAGATCGATGCCGGTGGCGGTAAGGCCTGCCTCATGCAGGACATGGGTGAAATGGCCGGGGCCGCAGCCCAGATCCAGGACCGGACCTTCGGCGTCCGCGAGGTGGCGCAGGACGAAGGTGGTGTCGTCGGGATCGAGGTCGGTCGGCCTGCTGAACAGGTCGATGTACAGCTCGTTGATCGCGCTGTAGGCGGTTCGGACGGTGGCGTCGGACACGAGGTAGACCGTAGCGCGCACATCGTCGAGTCAGACACTGGACAGGGCATGCTCCATCCGATGGATCGTTTGTGCCCGCGGGTCCCGGGTAGTCGAATGGGGAGGAGCCGTACGCACTCCCCAGTCGTAGACGAAGGGAACCGACGATGCCGATCAAGCCTGTTCGCCGCGTTGCTCGCACGCTGCTGGCGACGACATTCGTAGCCGGGGGCGTCACCGCGTTGATGAATCCGAAACCCCGTGCCGCGGCGGCGACCGCACTGGCCGACAAGGGCAGGGCCGACCTGCCCGACTCGCTCGCCGCGCGGGTGCCCGACGATCCGAGCCGGTTCGTGCAGATCAATGCCGCCGTGCAGATCGCGGGTGGTCTGTTGCTGGCCAGTGGGCGGGCGCCACGACCTGCCGCGCTGGTGCTGGCGGCGACGGTGGTGCCGGGGACGATCACCGAGCAGGACTTCTGGGCCGAGTCGGATCCGGACAAGAAGGCGGCCAAGCGGGCGGGATTCCTCAAGGATCTCGGACTGCTCGGCGGTCTGTTGATCACGGCGTCCGACACCGCGGGCAAGCCGTCGCTCGGCTGGCGGGCCAGGCAGGCGCTGGCGCGCCGGGAACCGGAGGGCGCTGCCTTCGTCGACGCGGCCAAGGTCCGCGGCGCGCACCTGGCCGAAGTGGCGGGCGAGCAGGGTTCCCATCTGGCCGACGTGGCCCGCGAACGTGGCCCGCAGCTCGCCGAAGCGGCGCGGGAACGGGGAGCGCACCTGGCCGAGGTCGCCAAGGAGCGCGGCCCCGAACTCGCCGAGGCGGCGCGGGAACGGAGTTCGCACCTGGCCGAGGTCGCGAAAGAGCGTGGCCCCGAGTTGGCCGAGGTGGCGCGGGAGCGCGGGGCGCACCTGGCCGAGATCGCGAAGGAGCGCGGTCCGGAGCTGGCCGAGGTCGCACGGGAACGGGGAGCGCATCTGGCCGAGGTCGTCAAGGAGCGCGGACCCGAGCTCGCCGTGGCCGCGCGGGAACGCGGTTGGCACCTGCTCGATATCGCCAGGGCGCGTAGCGCGTACGCGGCCGAGCTGGCGCGGGAACGGGCCGAGCGGCTCGAAGCGGCGGCGCGGGAACACCGGCCCGCCGCTCGCTGAGGATTTCCACTGCCCCGATATCCGTGGTCTGCCGAACTCGGTGACCGCGGCGGAGAATAAACACGGGTCGGGCCGTGTCGCCGAAAAATGCCCTCCGAGAACAGCGCAATGAGGTCAATCCGCGCGAATCGGGCTCGGGGGGTAGTTTCGGCATGAATACTGCATATTCGCAGTGCATTTCGGAGAGTGGGATTCATCTGATGTTGTCCGGTCGTGAAACGTCCAAGCCGTATGCCGTTCGAGTCGCCTTGGTCGGCGTCGCGGTGACGATCGGGCTGCTCGGCGCGGCGGCGCCCGCCTCGGCGCTGCCCGGCTCGGGCTCGGCCACCGGGTCGGCCACCGGATCCGCCGATCTGGCCACGGGCTCGGCCAACGGGTCGTCGGGTGCTGCCGCGGCAGGCGCGGCAAGCGTCTACCTGACCTGGCAGTCGGCGCAGTTCATCCAGAAGACGATCCAGATGCTGCTCGCCGTCCCGCGTAATCAGCCGTAGGACAGCTACTTCCAGGCCCGTTCCCAGCGTTCTGCCGCCCAGTCCCGCACATCGGGACTGAGCGCGATCGCGGGCAGCAGCAGCGCGAAGCCGATGACCAGCACGGCCAGCCGCACCCAGACGCTGAGTTCGCCGAGGGCGCGCAGCAGCGCGGGCAGCACGCAGAGCGCCGCGAGGACGACGAGGATGATCGCCGCGAGATTGCGGCCGGGGCCCGCGATCAGCGCGGCGCAGGTGCCGAAGCACAGGCCGAGGACCAATCCGCCGACGCCGACGAAGTAGTTGTCCCAGGCAAGCCAGCTCGGGCGGGTAGACCGTTGAGTGACCACGCGGCGGAGCTTAGCGCGCTCAGCTCTCCGTGCGCGGAGGTCTGGGCCACGGGTTGTCCTCGATCTGCTCGACCGAGCGATTGAACTTCCGCATGAGCCTGCTCAACTCGCTGACATCCTCGGCGTCCCAGTCGGCGACGACGGCGCCGATGCCCGCGGCGCGGTGCTTCTGATCCGAGGCGAGCGCGGCCCTGCCCTCGGCCGTGGCGCGCACCTTGCGGGCGACACCGCCGTCGGGGTCGGGCACCCGTTCCACCAGTTCCTGCTTCAGCATCGCGCCGACCTGGCGGTTGATCGTGGAGATGTCGAGCTGGAACGCCTCCGACAGCTCGCGCAGGCTCAGCGGTTCGCTCAGCTCCAAGCGGGTGAGGATGAGGAACGCCGAGCGGTCGAGCAGGAAGCCGGGTCGGCGTCGCGCCGTGGCGAGGGAGTGGCGCGAAATCAGGTTCAGCTCGAACACCAGGCGGGTGAACGGGGTGTCGTCGACGGGGCCGGAATCGGACATACGCCAACTATGTCGCGTGGATCACCGCGAATCCAAATTGTGTACGATACACATGATGTGTACGGTGCATAATTGTGTCTGTAACCGCAGCCGACGTCACGCCGGCCACCCCTGAAACCCGCGGCGTCTCGCCTGCCGTGCTCATCGCGGTGCTCAGTACCGTCGGCGTCGTCGTCTCGCTCATGCAGACGCTGGTCATCCCGATCATTCCGTCGCTGCCCGGCCTGCTGAACACCTCGGCGTCCAACGCCTCCTGGGTGGTCACCGCGACGCTGCTGGCAGGCGCGGTCTCCACGCCCATCGCGGGCAAACTCGGCGACATGTTCGGCAAGCGGCTGGTGCTCGTCGCCAATCTCGGCTTCATGATCGTCGGCTCGGTGATCTGCGCGAGCTTCTCCTCGCTGCTGCCCGAGATCGTCGGCCGCTCGCTGCAGGGCGCCGCGGTGGGCGCGATCCCGCTGGGCATCAGCATCATGCGCGACGAACTGCCCGCCGAGAAGGTCGGCGGCGCGATGGCCGTGATGAGCGCGACCCTCGGCGTCGGCGGCGCGGTCGGCCTGCCGTTCGCGGCCGTGATCGCGCAGAACGCGAACTGGCACATGCTGTTCTGGACCGCCGCCGGGCTCGGTGCGGTGTGCGCGGTGCTGGTGTTTGTCTTCGTGCCGGAATCACCGGTGCGCACGCCGTCGAAGTTCGACTTCGGTGGTGCGGCCGGGCTGTCCATCGCGCTGCTCACGCTGCTGATCGGCATCACCAAGGGCGCCGACTGGGGTTGGGCCAGCGCCTCGATCCTCGGCCTGTTCGCCGCCTCGCTGGTGAGCTTCCTGCTCTGGGGCTTCTACGAACTGCGGCAGAGCTCGCCGCTGGTCGACCTGCGGGTCTCGGCGCGCCCGCGGGTGCTGTTCACCAACCTGGCCTCGATCGCGGTCGGCTTCGCGCTCTACGGCATGTCGCTGACGTTCCCGCAGCTGCTGATGGCGCCCACCGAGACCGGCTACGGCTTCGGCTTGTCGATGGTGGCCGCGGGTCTGGCGATGGCGCCGGGTGGTGTGGTCATGATGCTGCTCTCGCCGGTGTCGGCGCGGCTGTCGGCGAAGAAGGGGCCCAAGCTGACGCTGGCCCTCGGCTCGGCGGTGATCGGTCTGGGCTACCTTTTCGCGGTGCTGCTGATGGACAGTGTCTGGCAGATCGTTGTCGCCGGGATCATCGTCGCCGGTGGTGTCGGCCTGGCCTACGCCGCCATGCCCGCGCTGATCATGGGTGCGGTGCCGATCACCGAGACCGCCGCGGCGAACGGCCTGAACTCGCTGATGCGTTCGGTGGGCACCTCCACCTCGGCCGCGGTGATGGGTGTGGTCCTTGCGCACATGACGATGCAGCTCGGCCCGCACGTGCTGCCCTCGCGCGAGGGTTTCCACGCCGCGTTCTACATCGCGATCGCCGGCGCGGTCGCCGCGATCGTGCTGACCGCCTGCATCCCGATCCGCAAGACCGACCAGCGCTGAATCGCGGTCAGCCGATCTGCTTCGGGGCGTAGACGACCAGCGACCATTCCCGGCGCGGGATAAGGGAGGCGCCGAGGGAGTGCACCGTCATGGCTGTCGTCGCGCCGGTTCGCGGGTCGCGGCAGTACATCACCGGGTCGTCGAGGCTGTGCGGCGCGGCCGGGTCGCTGGTCCAGAACTTCGTCCACTCGGGCGCGGTGGCGCAGGCTTCGACGATCTCGGTGATCCGCTGCTGAGATGCCAATCCGGGCCCCATGACCCGGAACCCGTAGACGCACATGTGCACCTGCTGTTCCCAGTCGACCAGCGCGGTCTTGGCGCGCGGGTCGAGCAGCATCCACTCGAGCATCGATATGCCCGTCTCCAGCCCGGGGAAGAACTGCCGCCACGCGGCGTTGGTGGCCACGACGTCGAACGTCGGGTGCATCTGCAGGCTGGCCGGGTGCGTGATCCCGTCGAGCAGCACCTGGTCGGCGGGTCGCACCAGCGGCGGCGACACGGGGTCGTAGCGGCTGGTGATCGTCAGGGAGATCAGGTGATCGCGCATCACCTCGGGGACGGTGAGCGCGTCGAACAGCGCGGTCAGCGCCTCGAGCGTCGGCGGACGGGTGCCCTGCTCGATCTTCTGGATGAGCGCGGGGGAGATGCCTGCCGCTGCGCTGAGCGCGGCACGGGTCAGCCCCGCGGATTCCCGGCGTTCGCGCAGGTAGCGCGCAATCGGCGGATACGGGTTCTCCACTTTCGCGATCCTCTTTCATGGCCTGGGGGCAAAGGGTGATAGGCAGGGCCGGGAAAGAGACTAGGCGGTCGTCTTCGGTACCAGCACAACCATGGACCAGTTGCGGCGTGGCAGTGCGAAATCCAGGTTGTGTATCGCCAGCGTTGTCGGCTCGCCGGTGTCGACATCGCGCACCAGGAGTTCGGGGTCGTCGATGCCGTAGGGCGGCTGCGGCTCGGTCGTCCACAGCCGATCCCACTCCGGGGCGCGGGAGCAGGCCGCCACGAGTTCGTCGATCCGTGCCCGCGGCACCAGGCCCGGGCTGGTCATCCGGAAACTGAAGACACTCGCGTGGATCTGTCGTTCCCATTCGATGACCACCGAGCGGGCCGCCGGGTCGAGCAGCATCCATTCGAGCAGCGTCGTTCCCGGCGCCAGCCCGGGGAACTGCCGCGCCCAGGCGGCGTTGATCGCCAGGACGTCGAAGGTGGGGAACACCTGCAGGCTGGCCGGATGGGCGATGCTGTCGAGGAGCGTGCGCTCGGTCGCGGGGACAGCCGAGTCGACCGGTGCCGGTTTGTCGTATCGATGCGACAGTGACAGCGTCACGAGGTGATCGCGGAACGGGTCGGGGATCGCCAACCCGTCGCACAGCGCGGTCAGTGCCTCCAGCGTGGGGGTGCGGGTGCCCTGCTCGATCTTCTGGATGAGCGCGGGCGAGACGCCGGCGATGGCGCCCAGGGCCGTTCTGGTCAGCCCGGCGGATTCGCGGCGTTCGCGAAGAAAGCGCGCGATCGGTGCGTGCGGGTCTTCCACGCTACTTCCTCTTCCGGGTCGCTGGGACAAATTGGGACAGTCGTCTAGCTTGACCGAGAGTAAAGCGTTCGCAAAAATTCTCACAGCCGGGCGGGCAAAACCGCACGGCTACCAGTTCAGCGCAGCACGGTGATCCAGGCCGACGTCTGTGCTGGTCAGGTCGGTGGGTTCCGGAGCGGTACGTGTTCGAAACCACGTCCGCGCCCCGTGCGTGGACGTCGCCGGAGGGGACGGCACGCACGCTGGATGCGCGCCGAGAGCGCGGTTAGCGAGCCGATACCCGGGTGGCGCAGGGGTCCACCCGGTGATCACGCTCCCAGCCGGCCCGCTCCGGAGCCCACTAACCCGTGACCCGATCCGGGAACCACGGGCGCCCCCGGTTCGTCTTAGAGAGCATAAGACAGAACGAAAGTGGGGGCGATGACGCAAGTACAGGCCGGACCGACCGGCCGCACAGCGCGCTGGTTGCTCGGGATCTCCGGGCTGCTCGCGGCGACGGCCGTGGTGGTCGTCGGACTCGTGTGGTGGCAGCACGATTGGGGCGAGTCGTTCCCCACGCTGGACAGTGAAAACCTCGACGAACAGCAACTCGCCCTGGTAGAGGTGCTGCGCCGCGAGTACGAGCACCCCGGCGACGGGCCGAAATACGCCGAGGGAGTCGAGGAGGCCTGGTGCGCCGACTTCGTCAGCTGGACGATGCGCGCCGCGGGCAGACCGCTGGCCAACCCGAACTCCGGCTCGTGGCGCATTCCCGGCGTCTACACGCTGCAGGAGTACTACCAGCGCGTCGGCCGATTCACGCCGGGCGACGTCGGCTACCGGCCCCGCCTTGGTGATGTGGTGCTCTACGGCCCGTCGAGCCCGCTGGGTCAGCACACCAACATCGTGCTGAAGGTCGACGGCGATTCGATCACCACCATCGGCGGCAACGAGATGGGCTCGGTGCGGGTACGGACGATCGAACCCGCCGAAACCGCCGATCTGGTGGGCTACGGGCGTTTCTGAAATCGATTGTCGCTCAAGACAACTGCCCTGATCCGGAACGGCGGCACTTGGTGAGTACCCGTACGATGGAATCGGTGGCGCCCGGCAGCGCCCCGGCCGACCCCTCCGTCCTGCTTCCCCCTCATCGGCAGGACGGGGGAGTTGTGCCACCAACCGGGGGTTTCCCTTCGTCACGTACCGTGTCCGATGTGCGCGAGAAGGTGGCCGGGGAGGCACGGCGAGACCCGATGTGGATCGAGTATGCCGATTTCGGCGAGCGTTTCGTCACCTACGCGGTGACCGAGGAGCGCATCGCGGCGGCCGTCGCGGGCATGGCAGGCCGTGGCGTGACGATCGGACCGTTCTCGCTCGGCCCAGCCGGACTGGCGGGCTTCGTCGCCGAAGGCACGCTCGGGACACCCGTCGTGACCCGCAACCCCGGTGACGCGCTGACCTTCGGCGTGCGGGTGCCGCTGACGCTGGCCGTCAACCTCGTGCTCGGCGGCCGCAAGCTGGGCCTGGCCGCCGTGGTCGAGATCGGGCTGACGCTGCACGCGCGCACCGCCCAACCGCTGCTGGTGGTGATCGACGTCGCCCCGGTGACCGCAAGGGACGTGAGCTTCACGTTGCGCGCCGAGGCCATCGACTCCGCCTGGGAAATGCTGCTCGACCCGATCGCGGGCCTGGTGCAGCGTGAGGTCGCGAACCGGGTCAACGCCATCGTCGGCGATCCGAAGGTCCGCTCGGAGCGGGTCTTCGACATCGAGGCGATCCTCGACGGCTACCGCTCGCCGCATCGCCACGACACCGTCTTCGAGTGGATCGACTTCCGCGAGTTCGGCCTGCGGTTCTTCGCCGACATCGTCACCAGGGACCGGGTACACGACGTGGTCGCGCAGATGGCGGGCAGCGAGATCGCGGTCGGCCCGCTGTCCGAGGGCCCGCGTGGCGCGGCAACGGTGACCGTGCGCGGCGCGATCGAGCAGCCGCGCGTCATCGATCGCGGGGTGGCGGAGCCGGGTGCCGCGCGCGTGTTCGACATGACGCTGCCGGTGGGGCTCGACATCACCGTCGACGTGCTCAAGGCCAACCACTATCGCGCCGACCTGGAGATTCCGCTGGTCCTCACGGCCAGGGCCGCCGAGCCGCTGCAGATCGTCATCGAGGTGCCGCCGCCCGCGCTCGAGGACATCTCGATGGAGTTCACGTCGAAGGGGCTGCGCGCGGCGACCCTGGCCCGGCTGGCCGGGATCAAGCGGCAGGTGGTGGCGCAGGTCGTCGCCGTGGTCAGCACCGAGCTGGCCGACCCGATGGGCCGCACCATCGACGTGGGCGCCGCCATCGACAGCGCCACCTGACCCCTGTGACTGCTGGGACGAAAGTGATCTTTGGTTCTGGCGGTTCCCCTGGGGTTGTGGTGAAATGAGTGAACGTTCGAGGCTCCCGGCGCGCGAGTTACGGGGAAGGCGCGCCGGGCACGCTGCCGGTTGAAGGTCGGGTTGCGCGAAGGAGTCCTGCGATGCGTTCTGTTCCGGTGACCCGGCGGGAATTCTTCGGATTCACCGCCGCCGCGGCCGCTGTCGGTCTCGGTGTGTCCGCCGCGCCCGCCGCGGCCCAATCCTCCGGCACCCTCGTCGACTACGCCGCGGGCGTGCCGTCCGCCGAGGCGATCAGGGCCGCCGGGCACATCGGTGTGATCCGCTATGTCTCCGACCGCAGGCCGGGCGCGGAATGGATGGAAGGCAAGCCCCTGCTCGCCGCCGAGGTCGAGGACCTGCGGGCCGAGGGGCTGTCGATCGTGTCGAACTACCAATTCGGCAAGGGCCCGACGGCCGACTGGCGTGGCGGACTGGAAGCGGGCAAACAGCACGCCGAACGCGGCTGGGCGCTGCACACCGCGGCGGGCGGCCCCGACACCGCGCCGATCTACGCCTCCATCGACGACAACCCGTCCGAAGCGGAATTCGACGAGATGATCGCGCCCTATATCGAAGGGTGGCAGTCGGTGCTCGGCGCCGAACTCGTCGGCATCTACGCCAACACCCCGACCATCGACCGCGCGCTCGACGCCGGCCTGGGTTCCTGGTTCTGGCAGCACAATTGGGGCACGCCGAAGGGGTACGTGCACCCCGCCGCGCAGCTGCATCAGTTCGAGATCGACAAGCGCGCTATCGACGGCGTCGGCGTCGACCTGAATCGGGTGCTGGCCGAGGATTACGGCCAGTGGTGAACTCGCCACCCCCGGCGGTTCGGCCGGAGGCGGCGAGGTGGCGTCAGTCGACGGCGGTTCCCTCGAGCTCGATCAGCTGGCCGGGAATCGCCAGCCGGGTGACCCCGAGCATCGTGGTCGCCGGCGCCACCCCGGCAGCGCCCAACCGTGCGGCCAGCACGCCATAGTGCTGGAACAGCAGGTCGACGTCGGTGGTGTAGACGTTGAGCCGCACGAGGTTCGCCAGCGTCATTCCCGCTTCTTTGAGCACACCTTCCACGTTGTCGATGCTCAGCGTCAGCTGTGCCGCCATGTCACCGTCGTGCTCGGGCTCGCCCTCGCTGCTCATCGCGGTCTGCCCGGAGCAGTACAGGGTCCGGGTGTGACCCGAGACGAGCTCACCCTGGTTGAATCCCCGCTCCACCGACCACGTCACCGGGTTGACTGCCGTTCGTTCCACTGCCAGCTCCATTCGTTCGAAGTACGTGGTGGTAAGCCTCGCAACGAATCACGACATCCTGTGTCGTGTATTCCCGGTAGATTTTTCGCATGCGTGCGGACCGGTTGGTGTCGCTGGTGCTGCTGCTGCGCCAGCGGGGCCGGCTCACGGCGACCGAGCTGGCCGAGGAGCTGGAGGTATCCACCCGCACCGTGCTGCGCGATATCGAGGCGCTGTCCGCGGCGGGTGTCCCGGTCTTCGCCGAACGCGGCAGGCACGGCGGTTTCGCGTTGCTACCCGGTTTTCGGACCGAGCTCACCGGACTGAATCACGACGAGGCGCTGGCCCTGCTGGTCGCCGGATCACGGCGCGGCGCACAGGCATTCGGCCTCGGTTCGGCGCTGGCTTCGGCGATGCTCAAGGTCGTCGACGCGCTGCCCGACAGCTATCGAGACACCGCGGCCGATGTGGCCGAGCGCCTGCTCATCGACCCGGAGACCGATCTGCTCTCGCGTCGGCTGATCGGCGAGGAAGTGCCGGGCACCATCTTGGCCGAGGTCCGGCGCGCGGTGTTCGCCGGGAAAAAGCTACGCATCCACTACGCGGCCGTCGACCAGGACCCGACGTGGCGCACGGTGGACCCGATCGGGCTGGTCGTCGTTCGCGACCAGGGCTACCTGCTGGCCACGAGATCCGGCGCGGATCGCACCTACCGGTTGTCGCGGGTGCTCGCTGCCGAGGAACTCACCGAACCGGCACAGCGGCCGGACCGAGTCGATCTGGATCTGGCCTGGCAGGAGCGCAGCACGCGGTTCCGGACCGGTGGTGACCAGGTCATCGTGCTCGTGCGGATGAACCCGGCGCGGCGGGAGGATTTGGTGAGCACCGCGCTGGCTGTGCGCACCGAGGAACCCGACACAGACGGGTGGCTGCGGCTCGAGGTGAGTTTCCAAGACGCACGTCACGCCGAATGGGCGCTGTGGCAGCTCGGCACGGACGCCGAAGCCCTGGCTCCGCAGTCGTTGCGCACTGCCCTGCGCGATCGTGCCGCCGCGATCGCGACCCGCTACGCCTAGGTCTGACAGTGGCAGGTCGGCGCGAGCCGCAGTTCCGGTTCGTCGTCGGGGACAACGCGCAGCGTCGGCCTGCCCTCGGGCGCGGCATGCACGCCGAGCCACGACAGCAGCGACCAGCGCGACAGGCCCGACAGCGCCGAACCCAGACTCACGAACGAGCCGGAGGAGATGGCCGACCCGAACGAACCGACCGAGCCGATGGACAGCACCGACCCGACGCTGCCGATCGACAGCACCGAGTAGGCCGAGCCGATCGACAAGATCGAGCCCTCGGACCGGTAAGACAGGATGGAACGGCTGGATCGCCTACTCCGGACAGACCGAGCAGCGCGGGGTGAACCTTGCATGGTCGCCATGGTTCTCGGTCTACCACATCGGGATGCCCGCGGGAACCCGTCGACAACGACAGAGCCCGGCCGGTTCCCGAGGGAACGGACCGGGCTCGGTGCGTCGATGACCTAGACGGTGAAGAAGCCCAGGGTCGGCAGGAAATTGCAGGTGCGGGGAGCGGCGCCCTCGGCCTGCGTGGTCAGCGAACCGGAGACGACGGCGACGACACGGCCGTGGCCGGTGCTCGCGATGGCCGACAGGGTGGCCGGGCCGCCCGGGTTGATCTTGGCCTCGTCGGTCAGCGTCTGCACCGCGGACTGACGGGTGTCGAGGTTGAGCCACTGCACCGTCATCGGCGGGTTCTGCTCGGCGGTCGGCGCCTTGGTGCCGAGCGCGGTGAACACGAAACCGGCCTGACCGGCGCCGACGCCGGGCGGGGGCAGCTGAGCGGGACCGGCGACGGCCAGCGCGGTGCCGACCGAGTCAGCGCCGTCACCGATGCAGCCCTTGCCGATCGTCGGGTACAGGAACTGCGCGATGACCGGGCCGTCCTGCGGGATGTCGGGACCGCCGCCGCCGCTGCCGTCGAGGAAGGTGATGATCCGCTCGAGCGTGGCCTTGATGGCGGGCGGCAGGTTCAGGGTGGCCAGCAGGGCGCGCGCCTGGTCGAGCAGGGCGGTCTGCGGGCTGGCGACGTCGGCGGGGCCGGCGATCAGGCCGGCGACGGCGGGGGCGAAGGCCGCGAGCGCGTCGACCGGGACGCCCTCGGGCACCATCGGAACGCTGATCGGCGCGGCCTGCGGGGCAGGCGCGGGAGCGGCGATGGTCGACGCAGGCGCGGCGAGCATGGCGCTGGCCGCAATGGCGAATGCGGTCGTTGCGATCCGCGATCCTCGGCTACGAAGCACTTGTCCAGCCGTCCTTACCTCGGTGTTGCGATGGGGCGAGGGTGTCGAGCCCTTCGATGTCGGGGTCACTCTAAGGACATGGCTGCCGTGTTGTACAGCCGCCTGGCCCATGGCGGCACACCGACCGAAAACGTGTCCATCGACGCTAGCCCCCACTGCCGTTACCACTGGGGATGTTGATGCAAATGTTACCGATGGTGTCGCGCGCCCCCGCGTCAACCCGTGCGCGTGGCCGCCCGCGCCCGCACGGTTAAGGTGATCGAAGCAACGCGACGCGGCGCCGACGCCACCCATACGACCGAAAGCCTGGCATTGAACCGACACCTCCGATGGGCTCTCGCGCTGCTCGGATTGTCCGTGCTCGCCAGGCTGGGCTGGATGTTGTTCGCGAAGAACGGCCTCAATGTCGTCGATCTGCACGTCTATGTCGACGGATCGGCCGCGCTGCTCACCGACCGGCTCTACGACTTCACCTACGCGGAGAAGACACCGGACTTCCCGCTGCCGTTCACCTATCCGCCGTTCGCCGCGCTGGTCTTCTTTCCGCTGCACTACCTGCCGTTCACGGCGGTCGCGGTCGGCTGGATGCTGGCGACGGTCGCCGCGCTCTACGGCGTCATCAGGATCAGCTTCGAACTGCTGCTCGGCGCCGAACGAGCCAGGCAGACGCGCTGGATCACCGCGGCGGTCGGGTGGACGGCGCTGGGCGTCTGGCTGGAGCCGGTGCGGACCACCATCGACTACGGCCAGGTCAACGTGTTCCTGGTGTTCGGCGCGATGCTGGCGGTGCGCAGTGCGCGCTGGTGGATCTCGGGCACGCTGGTCGGCGTGATCGCGGGCATCAAGCTGACGCCCGCCATCACCGGCCTGTACTTCGTCGCCCGCCGCCGCTGGGCGACGGTGCTGTGGTCGGCGGCGGCGTTCGGGCTGACCGTCGCTGTGAGCTTTCTCATCAACGCGCACGAGGCGCGGCGCTACTTCGGCACGCTGCTCGGTGACGCCGACCGGATCGGGCCGGTCGGCTCGGTGTGGAATCAGTCGCTGCGCGGCGCGCTGAGCCGGATCCTCGGCTACGACGTGCAGTCGGGGCCGTGGTGGATCGCGGCGGTGCTGGTCACGGCGGTGCTGGCGTTCCTCGCCTGGCGCACGCTCGGCCCGGACGACCGGCTCGGCACCCTGGTGCTGGTGCAGCTGTTCGGGGTGATGATCTCGCCGATCTCCTGGTCGCACCACTGGGTCTGGCTGATCCCGACCGTGCTGTGGCTGCTGTACGGACCGCTGCGCGCCGAGCGCACCGCGCGGATCATCGCCGGGTTCTGGGTGCTGACGATGCTGATCGGCGTGCCGTGGGTGCTCTCGTTCGCGCAGCCGACCATCTGGACGATCCCGCGGCCGTGGCCGCTGGCCTGGCTCGGCGCGGTCGACGTCATCGGGGTGTTCGTGCTGCTCGGCTGGCTGGTCTGGCACGGTCGCGACACTCTGCGCACGCAGGCGCGGGCCATCGCCCGCCGGCCCGCGGTCGAAGTTCCGGCGGGCTGAGGCTCAGCCGCCGACGATCTCGTCGATGGTGTGCGCGAGCCCGGTGTCGTTCGCGGTCAGGCCACCGACGGAGTGCGTACTCAAGGTGAAACGCAGTGTGCGCCACCTGATATCGATGTCGGGATGATGATCGGCCGCCTCGGCCGCCATCGCGACCCGGCGGACCAGATCGATGCCCGCCGGGAAAGAGGAAGCCTTGAACGTGCGGGTGATCGCGTCGCCGTCGCGCGACCACTCCGGCAGCGTGGCCAGGGCGATGGTGATCTCGGGGTCGGAGAGCAATGCCGGTTTACCCATACCAGCAGTTCTACGCCTCGTTCGGGCAGCACGCATCGCCCGCCGTCGATGCGCCTCAGGCGGCGCGCGCCTGCTTCAAGGCCTTTTTGAGATCTTTACCGCACACTCCGGCGGCCTCGGCCTTCTTCATTCGCATGATGACGACGGGGCATTTGAAGCACCGAGTCTTCTTCCTGCAGCACTTTTTCTTAGGCTTGAGGCTGGAAACCTTCTTCGCCTTCACCTTGCCCATGCGGGTTAGCGTACCCTAAGTACAAAGCCTGACACGTGCGTGCCACTCCCGTACCGGTACGGTGTAACAGGCCGCGATGCCAGATGAATGCGCGCCAATACACCAACAGCAGGAGGATTGAGGCGTGTCGTCTACACGCGATTTTCGCAACGTCGCCATCGTGGCCCACGTCGACCACGGCAAGACGACGCTGGTCGACGCCATGCTTCGTCAGTCGGGCGCGTTCGCTGAGCGAGCCGAACTGGTCGACCGGGTCATGGACTCCGGAGATCTCGAGCGCGAGAAGGGCATCACCATTCTCGCCAAGAACACCGCGGTGCACCGGCACCACCCCGACGGTTCCGTCACCGTCATCAATGTGATCGATACCCCCGGCCACGCCGACTTCGGTGGCGAGGTCGAGCGCGGCCTGTCCATGGTCGACGGTGTCGTGCTGCTCGTCGACGCCTCCGAGGGCCCGCTGCCGCAGACCCGGTTCGTGCTGCGCAAGGCGCTCGCGGCCAAGCTGCCGGTGATCCTGGTCGTCAACAAGACCGACCGCCCCGACGCCCGGATCTCCGAGGTCGTCGAGGAGTCGCACGACCTGCTGCTCGACCTGGCCTCCGACCTCGACGACGAGGCCGCCGAAGCCGCCGAGCTGGCGCTGGACCTGCCGGTCCTCTACGCCTCCGGCCGTGAGGGCAAGGCCTCCAAGGAGCAGCCCGAGAACGGTTCGGCGCCCGACGCCGAGAACCTCGACGCCCTGTTCGACGTGCTCATGGAGAATATCCCGGCGCCCAAGGGCAACGCGGAGGCTCCGCTGCAGGCCCACGTCACCAACCTCGACGCCTCCGCGTTCCTCGGCCGTCTCGCCCTGGTCCGCGTGCACAACGGCGAGCTGCGCAAGGGTCAGAACGTCACCTGGATCAACGCCGACGGCGCCAAGCAGGTCAAGATCACCGAGCTGCTGCAGACCATCGGTGTCGAGCGTCAGCCGGGCGAGGTCGCCGTCGCCGGTGACATCGTCGCGATCGCCGGTATCCCGGACATCATGATCGGCGACACCCTCGCCGACGTCGACAACCCGGTCGCGCTGCCGCGCATCTCCGTCGACGAGCCCGCCATCTCGGTGGTCATCGGCACCAACACCTCGCCGCTGGTCGGCCGGGTGCAGGGCCACAAGCTGACCGCCCGCATGGTGAAGTCGCGCCTGGACCAGGAACTGATCGGCAACGTGTCGCTGCGCGTGCTCGACATCGGCCGTCCCGACGCCTGGGAGGTGCAGGGCCGTGGTGAGCTGGCGCTGGCCATCCTGGTCGAGCAGATGCGCCGCGAGGGCTTCGAGCTGACCGTCGGCAAGCCGCAGGTGGTCACCAAGACCGTCGACGGCAAGGTGCACGAGCCGTTCGAAGAGCTGACCATCGACTGCCCCGACGAGTACCTGGGTGCCATCACCCAGCTGCTGGCCGCCCGCAAGGGCAAGATGGTGCAGATGAGCAACCACGCCGCAGGCTGGGTGCGCATGGAGTTCATCGTCCCGTCGCGTGGCCTGATCGGCTTCCGCACCGTGTTCCTCACCGAGACCCGCGGCACCGGCATCGCCAACGCCGTCTCCCACGGTTACGCGCCGTGGGCCGGTGAGATCCGCGCCCGCCACACCGGTTCGCTGGTGTCGGACCGCGCGGGCACCGTCACCCCGTTCGCGATGATCCAGCTGGCCGACCGCGGTCAGTTCTTCGTGGAGCCGGGCTCGGACACCTACGAGGGCATGGTCGTCGGCATCAACCCGCGTGCCGAGGATCTCGACATCAACGTCACCCGCGAGAAGAAGCTGACGAACATGCGCAGCGCGACCGCGGACACGTTCGAGACCATGGCCAAGCCGCTCCAGCTCGACCTGGAGCTGGCGATGGAGTTCTGCGCGGGCGACGAGTGCGTCGAGGTCACCCCCGAGGTGGTCCGCGTGCGCAAGGTGGTGCTCGGCGCCAACGAGCGTGCTCGCGACCTGTCGCGCCGCACGGCGCGCGACCGCGCGGTGAGCAACTCCTGATCGAGTTCTGACAGTGGGACGGTACTTCGGTACCGTCCCACTGTCGTTTTCGCAGAGACCGGTGCCGTGATCCGGACAGATGGGCGAGGTAGGGTGCCAGAGTGAGTTCGGGGGTCAGACGCGCAAGGTGGCGCGTGGCGGTGATGGTGATGGCGGCCTCGACGGCGGTCGTCGCCGGTTGTACCGCGAATCCACCGCCGCCGATCGAGAGCACCGATTCGCCCAAGACCACCCAGGCCAAGCCGGGGAAGAACACCGTCGTGGTGGCGATCGACGACATCGGCATCGGCTTCAATCCGCATCTGCGCTCGGATCAGTCACCCGCGACGAACGCGGTGAGCTCGATGGTGCTGCCGAGCCCGTTCCGGCCGGTGCCGAATGCGGTGCTGCCGGGCGTGGTCGACCGGGTGCCCGACACCTCGCTCATCGAGTCGGCGGATGTCACCGCGCAGGAGCCGTTCACCATCACCTACACGCTGCGCAATCAGGCCAACTGGTCCGACGGCGCCCCGATCGCGGCCGAGGACTTCCGGTTCCTGTGGCAGCAGATGACCACCCAGCCCGGCGTTGTCGATCCGGCGGGCTACCGGCTGATCTCGGACGTGGCGTCCTCCGGTGGCGGCAAGACGGTCACCGTGACGTTGACCCAGCCGTATCCGGCCTGGCGCGAACTGTTCTCGAACCTGCTGCCCTCACACCTGGTGAAGGATTCGCCGGGTGGGTTCACCAGCGGCCTGGTCGACCGGATTCCGGTCTCCGGCGGCAATTTCACGATCAAGTCGGTCGACCGCGGTCGCGACGAGATCCTGCTCGAACGCAACGACCGCTTCTGGGGAACCCCGGCCGCGCCCGACCAGATCCTGTTCCGCCGCGGTGGAACTCCCTCGCAGCTGGCCGAATCGCTGCGCACCGGTGACGCGCAGATGGCGCTGGTACACGGCGGGGTGGCGACCCAGGCGCAGCTCGCGGCAATCCCCTCGGTGCGGACCAACATCATGCCGCAGGCCCGTGAACTGCAACTGGCGCTCAACGGCCGCTCCGGTGACCTGACCGACGTGCGGGTGCGCAAGGCGGTGCTCGCCCTGCTCGATCCGGCGCTGCTTGCCACCGTCGGCGCGCAGACCGGCGGGTGGGTGGAACCCGCACGCGCACAGGTACTTCCGCCGTCTAGCCCCGGCTACACCCCGACCGCGCCGCCGCGCCCGAGCACCGACGAGGCGTTCGCGCTGCTGGCCGAGGCCGGTTTCGGGCGCGCGCCGGAGACACCGCAGACCGGTTCGCCGACCTCTCCCGCGCCGCGTCCGCGCTCGGTCGCCCGCAACGGCAAGGGGCTGTCGGTGCGGATCGGCGCCGTCATCGAGGACGCGCAGGCACAGGCCGTCGCGAACACCGCGGCCGACCAATTGCGCAGTGCCGGTATCGAAGCCACGGTCCGCGGCCTGCCCGCCGACGAGCTGTACGGCAAGGAACTCACGGAGTCGGGGATCGACGCGATCGTCGGCTGGGAGCTGGCAGGCGACGATCCGGCGACCGTGCTGGCCTCGCGCTACGGCTGTCCGCCGGTGGAGGTGGCCGGCGCCGACAGCAAGTCGCTGGCCGCCGCCGAGGCGTATCGCAAGGCGCCGAGCAATATCGGTGGCGTGTGCGACCCGGCCCTGCAACCCTCGATCGACGAGGCGATGCGCGGTATCGACGTGCCGCGCATCCTGACCGAGGCCGAACCCCGGCTGTGGGAACTGTCGACCGTGCTGCCGATCGTGCAGGACAATGTCGTCGCCGCGGCGGGCCCGCGGGTGGACGGTGTGTCGCTGTCCGGGGCGATCCAGGTCGGCATCTTCGGAGATACAGCGCAATGGCGGAGGCTCCCGTGACGCAATCCCACCGTGGCACCGGCGGTCTGCTGCTGGTGCACGCCCACCCCGACGACGAAACCCTCACCACCGGTGGCACGATCGCGCACTATCGTCGCCGCGGCGTTCCGGTCACCGTGGTGACCTGCACGCTCGGCGAGGAGGGCGAGGTCATCGGCGAGCGCTGGGCGGGCTTGATCGCCGGCGAGGCCGACCAGCTCGGCGGCTACCGCATCGCCGAACTCACCGCCGCGCTGGCCGCGCTGGACGCGGGCGCGCCGTTGTTCCTCGGCGGCGCGGGCCGGTGGCGCGATTCCGGCATGGCGGGCACGCCGTCGGCCGAGCATCCGCGGGCCTTCGTGAATTCCGGTGACGCCGCGGTCGACGCGCTCGTCGCGGTGCTGCTGGAACTGCGCCCGCGCGTGGTGGTCACCTACGACCCGCGCGGCGGCTACGGCCACCCCGACCACATCCGCGCTCACCAGATCACCACCGCCGCTGTCGCCGCGGCCGCCGAGCAGGGCTGGGACGTCCCCAAGTTCTACTGGACGGTCACCGACGGCGACCTGCTGCGCCAGCACACCGCCGCCCTCGCCCGCCGCACCGTCGACGAGCTGCCCGGCGCGCTGCCCGCGGGCTGGCGGTTGCCGATCGAGGCCGAGCTGGCCGCGATGTCGACCAGTGGGGTGACCACCGTGGTCGACGTGTCCGACGCGGTCTCGGCCAAGCGGGCCGCGATGCGCGCCCACGCCACCCAGGTCACCGTCGCGCCCAGTGGCCGGGAGTTCGCCCTGTCCAACAACATCGCGCTGCCGGTCCTGCCGGAGGAACACTTCACCCTGGTGCGCGGCGCGCGTGGCCCGGTCGGGGCGGACGGGTTCGAGCACGATCTGTTCGCCGGTCTCGAGTGAATAGACTCGCCGCCATGGTGACCGACTCCGATCAGCCCGCAGGTACCCCCACCGCCGTGCTGCGGTCCGTGCGCCTGCCCGCCCGACTCGACCCGGTGATCTCGGGTCTGATCGTCGTCCTGCTGCTCGCCGACGCGCTGATCACCCTGGCGCTCGAGGTGCTGTTCCTGCCGCTCTACCTCGGCACCCTCGCGTTTCCGGTGGCCGCGCTGCTGGCGGCGCCGATCAACGTCGCCCTGGTCTACGGCATGGAATCGGTGACCGACCGGCTGGGCTTCACCTTCGCCCCGATCGTGGTGTGGGTCTTCGGATTCCTCGTCGCCTCCTCGCGCGGGCCCGGCGGCGACGTGCTGCTCAGCAGCGACGGACGCACCCTGCTCCTGCTGGCCTGCGGGGTGCTCGCGCCGCTCGCCTACCTCTACTACCGCGCGAATTTCGGCCTGTTCCGGTCGAACTGAGTCAGCCGCGCCGGGTTTCGGCGCCGTCCAGGATCAGGTCGATGGCCTGGGAGAACCTGCTGACCACCCCGGCCGCCGCTTCGGCAACGACCTGCGGACGCTGGTCGACGTAGCGCCGGTGCAGGCGCGGGTACTTCGTCGACGCGGCGGCGCTGGCGGCCATCACCTGGTCGACCCACTGCTGGGTGGGCAGCCCGCTGCGGGCGACGGTCATCACCATGGCCGCTTCGTTGGCGCAGGCGCCGACGATGAACTGGAAGACCGTGTTGGTGGTGACGTCGACGACCTCGTCGTCGAAGCCGCCCGCCTCCACGATGGCGAGCATCGAGTCGGTCAGCCGCATCATGTTGGGGCCCAGGTAGGTCAGGGCCGCGTTGCTCAGCACGATCGTGATCCACGGGTGCGTCAGCAGGGTCGTGCGCAGGGCGTCGGCCTGCTCGTGCATCGGTGCGCGCCAGTCCTGCGGGTCGGGCCGTGGGACCTTGACCTCTCCGATGACCTGGTCGACGACCAGTTCCAGTAGTTCGTCCTTGTTCGCGACGTGGGTGTAGAGCGAGGTCGCGCCTGCGCCGAGCCGCGCGCCGAGCTTGCGCATGCTCAGTGCGTCGAAGCCCTCGGCGTCGAGCAGGCTGATCGCCTCGGCCACGATCTGGTCCCGGCTGAGGGCGGGCTGATCGCGTCGTTCGCGTGTGGGCCTGGTCCAGACCGATGCGATCTCGTTCGAGTTCGTGCTGGCCGCGGCCATCGCTCGCCTCCTCCGGTGGGTGATCACGTGCACTGTACGGACATCGTACAACGTTCCGCTTGCGAACATCGTGCGTATAACCGTACAGTGTTCGACATGCCCGCACGGCGTGCGGAGAACTTCGAGAGGAGAGCATGGTGCTCACAACGACTTCCGCGGACGAGAAGGTCCGCGATCCCCGCCGCTGGCTGATCCTGATCGTGCTGTGTCTGAGCTCGCTGGTGCTGATCGTGGACAACATGGTCCTCACCGTCGCCATCCCGCAGATCGCCACCGATCTCGGCGCGAGTTCCCAGCAGATCCAGTGGATCATCGACGCCTACCTGCTGGTGTTCGCCGGCCTGCTGCTCACCTCGGGCAGCCTGTCGGACCGGTTCGGCCGCAGGCTGGTGATGGTGATCGGCCTGGTGCTCTTCGGCGGCGCGTCACTGCTGGCCGCCTACGCGGGCAGTGCCGAACTGCTGATCGCGGGCCGGGCCCTGATGGGTATCGGCGGCGTGCTGATCATGCCGAGCACGCTGTCGATCCTGATCACCGTGTTCGACGACGACGAGCGGCCCAAGGCCATCGGCGCGTGGAGTGCGGTGGCGACGGTCGGCATGGTCGGTGGTCCGGTCGTCGGCGGTGTGCTGCTCGATCACTTCTGGTGGGGTTCGGTGTTCGTGATGAACGTGCCGATCGCCGCGGTCGCCATCGTGGCCGCGCTGGTGCTGATGCCGGAATCGAAGGGCCCGTGGCGCAAGCCCGACGTCCCCGGCATGCTCACCTCGATCATCGGCATGACCGCGCTGGTGTGGACCATCATCTCGGTGCCGCACGCGGGCTGGACCGACCGCGGTGTGCTGACCGGCTTCGCCGTGACCGTGCTCGCCCTCGGCGCCTTCGTGATTCGTGAACTGCGCACCGAATCGCCGATGGTCCCGCTGCAGCTGTTTCGCAACCGCACCTTCACCGGCTCCAGCTTCTCGCTCGTCCTGGTGACCTTCGCCAACGGCGGCCTGGTGCTCGTGCTCACCCAGTACCTGCAGTTCGTGCTCGGCTACTCGCCGATGGAGACCGCCCTGGCCTTCACGCCGATGGCGATCACCCTGCTCGTCGCCAACGGCATCGGCGCGGTGCTGGTCGGCAAGCTGGGCGCGCGGATCGTCACCATCGCGGGTCTGGTCGTCGTTGCCGCGGGTTTCGCGGTGCTGGCCACCCTCGACGCCGGTGCGAGCTTCACCCTGCCCGCCGTCGCGATGGCGCTGCTCGGTGCCGGTGGTGGTCTGGCGATGCCCGCCGCGATCGGCGCGCTGATGAGCGCGGTGCCCGGGGATCACGCCGGCGTCGGCTCGGCGCTCAACGACACCATCCAGCAGGCGGGCGCCGCCCTCGGTGTCGCGGTGCTCGGTGCCGTGCTGGCCGGTACCTTCGCCGGCGCCATGCCGGATTCGGCGCCCGCCGCGGCCAGGGAATCGATCGCGGGCGCGGTCGGCACCGGCGACGACACCGTCATCGGGCTGGCCCGGGATGCGTTCTGCACCGCCATGCAGGTCACCTTCGGTGTCGGCGCCCTCGCCTCGCTGGCGGCCGCGGTACTCGCTGTCATCCTGATGCGCGACGCGAAAGCTGTTGCGGGTCGAGAAGAACCGTCGAAGGAAGCCGTCGCGGTCTGATTTCCGCGGTACACGCAACGGCCGGGAGTCATGGACTCCCGGCCGTTCGCCTTTGCCGGTCCCCTCACGGGGAGGCGACCGTCGACGAATCGGATTTCGGGTGCTGCCACGGCCACCGCCCGGTCAGTTCGAGCTGCAGCGAATAGCTGAGGAAGGTTCGCACCAGCACGATCATCGCCAGCACGCCGACGCTGGTGAAACTCGGCGAGATGGCGACCGATCGGATGATGTCGGCGGCGACCAGGAATTCCAGCCCGAGCAGGATGGCCCGGCCGAGCCCACGCCGGTAGGTGTTATACGCGCGGTCGAAGTCCCCGCGACCAGCCACCTCGCGGGCGAATCTGATCGTCCCGACCAGCCCGCCGATGACGATGGCGGCGACACCGGCCGCGTCGAGTAGCTTGCCCGCCGATTCGATGACCTCGGTGAACTCCACGAACCGCCCTCCGTTCGCACCACAACACCTCTTAGGAGGCTACGCCGCGCCCACATCGCCAGCGGGCGGACACTCGGTGCGACCGGCGACCGGCGACCGGCGACCGGCGACCGGCGACCGGCGACCGGCGACCGGCGACCGGCGACCGGCATCCGGCATCCGTCGGCCCGTGACTGGCATCCGGCGTCCGCGTCAGAGCGTGCCGCGATGGCGTCGCTCAGCGTGTGCCGCGCAGGCCGGGCGTGACCGCGTCGATCAGCGCGACGGCCTGGTCGATGGGAACGTCGACCACGTGGTACGCCTTCTTGCCCGCGGCGGTGGCGGCGACCACGGTGGCCAGGCCTGCTCTGCGCTGCCAATAGGTGCGGCGGATGGTCCAGCCGATGATGCCTGGCGCTTCCAGGCAGTCGCGGTTGCGGTCGAGGCTGCCGCGGCGGGTGATCAGCCAGGTGGGGCCGGTGCTGCCGGGCAGTACGCGGTGGCCGAGGCTGCGGTAGCGGTCCTCGGCGAGCACGGCATTGATGACGGCGAACATGGCGGGCACCGACCAGATCCAGGTGGGCAGCGGACCGGTGGTCACGGCGAGGACGATCAGCACGGCGGCCAGCACGCCGACCGGCCACGCGGCCTTCGTATAGCGGCGGCGACGCGCGGCCGGACCGTGCTGGACCAGGTCGATCGTGCCGAGTGTCGCGCCGGTGATCGGCTGCGGCGCATCGATATTCGTGTGCTTCGTCAGCGGCGCCGGCGCGCCCGGGTGCACTGGTTCTGGCTGCACCGACAACGCCCCAGCCTGCTCTCCGCTGCTCTGCCCACCCGGCTTGCGGCGGGTGCGGAGCAGTTCGTCGAGGGTGCGTTCGACGGCGGTGCGTGGCGCCTGGGGCAGGATCTTCTGGCGTGGATTCTCGCCGGTCATGATCATTTCCAGCTGGGCGGCCTTGGCGGCGCGCAGCAGCAGGGGATCGTTGAGTGTCGCGCCGCGGAAGCGGGCAAGGTCGAGGGTGATCTGGCGGGTGGTGAACAGTCCGTGGCGCAGGTGCAGGGTGGCGCCGTTGTCGATGACGCGCAGCCCGAACCAGGTGGCGAGGTACTGGGCGCACGCGGCGGCGCTCACCAGGATCACCGAGAGCAGGATCAGTCCGGAGATGACGATCGCCGCGATCGGCGCGCTCTCGTCGTCGATGTGTTGCACGGCAGCCGATCTCGACACCACGTCGATGAGCCCGTACTGGGCGCCGATGCCCGCGATCGGCGCGACCACCGCGAGACCGGTCAGCGACAGCGGCGCGTAGCGCACCCACGCTGCCTGCCAATGGCCGATCTCGATGCCCACCTCGGCGGTCGATTCCGCGGGTGAGACATGGTGCGCCACACTGGCATCAGTCTGGCCGGGCACGTATTGCCCGGTGTGCGCGAGCAATTCGGCGCGCAGGACGGGGATGCGGCTGATATCGAGCGCGTCGAGCTTGAACTCCTCGCCCTTGTCGGTCTGCTTCCCGGTGCCGATGGCCAGCACCGCCAGACCCAGAATCCGGTGCAGCAGATCGGCTTCCACATCCACCGACCGGATTCGCGGCCGCGGCACCGACAGCGTGCGCCGCTGCACGATCCCGGTGCGCAACTGCACGTGATCGGCGTCGATGCGGTACGAGGTGGTGAACCAGCGGGCGACGCCGTACGCGGCGACCAGCGTCACCGGGATCAGCGTCCACAGCGGGTTGCCGCTGGTGGTGCCGACGATGACCGAGCCGAGCAGCACCGGAATGTATTTCATGATCTCGTTGACCGGATACACCAGCAGCATGCGCGGATCGAGCCGCTGCCAGTCGGTGAGCGGCGTCGCCGGTTCGGTCACGTCGCGTCCCCGCGGTGCTGGGCGGCGATGGTGGCCAGCCGGGCCACGGTCTGCTCGGCGTCCGGCAGATCGAGCGCGCTGATCTTCACCGCGCCCGCCGAGGACGCGGTGGTCACGGTGACGGTGGCCAGCCCCAGCATCCGTTCCAGCGGTCCGCGCTCGGTGTCGACGGTCTGCACCCGCGAGATCGGCGCGACCCGCGACTCCTGATCCAGCCACCCGACCCGCGTGTACACGGCCTCGTCGGTGACCTCCCACCGGTGCACCGCGTACCGCCACAGCGGCACGACGACCACCCCGAGCACCGCGAGCGCCACGATCACCAGCCCCGCCGC
This sequence comes from Nocardia sp. NPDC055053, assembly GCF_053608285.1. Lineage (NCBI taxonomy): Bacteria > Bacillati > Actinomycetota > Actinomycetes > Mycobacteriales > Nocardiaceae > Nocardia > Nocardia sp. NPDC055053. The sequence continues at coordinate 128,674 of NZ_JBSGVD010000006.1, forward strand.
CACCTGCCACCCGCGCCGGTCCGCGTCGAGCAGCACCCACACCGCGAGCGCAACGCACAGGATCCCGATCGCAATCGCGTTCTCCAGCGCCCACAGCAGCTTGGCCTTGGAACTCGGACGCCAGGCCGGTTCGGCCAGAATGGTGGAGCGCGGCAGCGACATGGTGCCATGGTTTCATGCGCGGCCGACGAGTTCAGCCTCTCGGGAATATGTACGGTCGTGCGGAGGGTTGTCGTGCGACGAGGACGACAGACGTGTGCCCACTCGGGCCCGCGACCAGCCGACCGTACGTACGGGAGAGAAGTAGCGCATGATCGACGGGGTGACCGACCTTCCGAGCCCGAGCGTTCCCCTACCGCCGCCGAGTCCCGCCGCGATGCGCCGGGCGCTGCGCCGGGCACGCGACGGCGTCACCCTGAACGTCGACGAGGCCACCGTCCTGCTGCACGCCACCGGCGACGATCTCGCCGACCTGTGCGCGAGCGCGGTCAGGGTCCGTGACGCCGGCCTGGAATCGGCGGGCCGCCCCCGCACGATCAGCTACTCGCGCAATGTGTTCATCCCGCTGACCAAGCTGTGCCGGGACAAGTGCCACTACTGCACGTTCGTCACCGTGCCGGGCAAGCTGCGCGCCGAGGGCCACGGCATGTTCCTCGAGCCCGACGAGGTGCTCGAGATCGCCAGGCAGGGCGCGGCGCTGGGCTGCAAGGAAGCCCTGTTCACCCTCGGTGACCGGCCGGAGGACCGCTGGCCGGAGGCCGCGCAGTGGCTCGACGAACGCGGCTACGACTCCACCCTGGACTACCTGCGCGCCGTCTCCATCCTGGTGCTGGAGGAGACCGGCCTGCTGCCGCATCTGAACCCCGGTGTGATGAGCTGGGCCGAGATCGCCCGGCTCAAGCCGGTCGCCCAGTCGATGGGCATGATGCTCGAGACCACCTCGACGCGGCTGTTCACCGAGAAGGGCCAGTGCCACTACGGCAGCCCCGACAAGGATCCGGCCGTGCGGCTGCGTTCGATCACCGACGCCGGCAGGCTCTCGGTGCCCTACACCACCGGCATTCTGGTCGGCATCGGCGAGACGCTCACCGAGCGCGCCGAGTCGATCATGGCGATCCGCAAGCAGCACCGCGAGTTCGGGCACATCCAGGAAGTGATCGTGCAGAACTTCCGTGCCAAGGACGACACCGCCATGCGCGATGCCCCCGACGCCGATGTCGCCGAGTTCCTGGCGACCGTCGCGGTGACGAGACTGCTTCTCGGACCGGATGTTCCGGTGCAGGCGCCGCCGAACCTGGTCTCGCACAGCGATTGCCGCGCCCTGATCGACGCGGGCATCGACGACTGGGGCGGTGTGTCACCGGTGACGGTCGACCACGTGAACCCCGAGCGCCCGTGGCCGAACCTGGACACCCTGCGTGAGATCACCGAATCGGCCGGATTCACCCTGGTCGAGCGCACTTCCGCGCATCCGAAGTACGTGCGGGCCGGGCACCCGTGGATCGATCCGCGCATCGGCGCGCACGTCGCCGCGCTCACCGATCCGGCGACCGGCCTGGCCAGGCCCGACGCGCTGCCGGTCGGCCTGCCCTGGCAGGAACCCGACGAATCGTGGGACTCGGCGGGCCGCGTCGACCTCAACACCGCCATCGACACCGAGGGCCGCAATACCGACAGCCGCAGCGATTCCGGGCTCGGCCAGGAGGTCGTCGGCGCGTTCGGCGACTGGGAGACCATCCGCGAACACGCCCGCGACCTGGCCGTCACCGCGCCGGAGCGGCTCGATTCGGACGTGCTCGACGCCCTGCGCGCCGCCGAGAAGGACCCGGCCGGGCTCACCGACGACCAGTATCTCGCGCTGGCCACCGCCGATGGCGTGAACATGGATGCCATTGCGGCACTGGCCGATTCGCTGCGCCGCACCGTCAACGGCGACGACGTCACCTACGTGGTGAACCGGAACATCAACTTCACCAACATCTGCTACACCGGCTGCCGGTTCTGCGCGTTCGCCCAGCGCAAGGGCGACGCCGACGCGTTCACCCTCAGCACCGACGAGGTCGCCGACCGCGCCTGGGAGGCACACGTCGACGGCGCCACCGAGATCTGTATGCAGGGCGGCATCGACCCCGAACTGCCCGTCACCGGGTATGCCGATCTGGTTCGCGCGATCAAGGCCCGCGTCCCGTCGATGCACGTGCACGCGTTCAGCCCGATGGAGATCGTCAACGGTGCCTCCCGCGGCGGCCAGAGCATCCACGACTGGCTCTCTGCGCTGAAAGAGGCCGGGCTGGACTCCATCCCTGGCACCGCGGCCGAGATTCTCGACGATGAGGTCCGCTGGGTCCTCACCAAGGGCAAGCTGCCCACCTCGGCCTGGATCGAGGTGATCACCACCGCGCATCAGCTGGGCATCCCGTCCAGCTCGACGATGATGTACGGCCACGTCGACAACCCCAGGCACTGGGTGGGCCACCTGCGCGTCCTGCGCGGCATCCAGGACGAGACCGGCGGCTTCACCGAGTTCGTCCCACTGCCGTTCGTCCACCAGAGCGCCCCGCTCTACCTGGCGGGCGCGGCCCGCCCCGGCCCGACCAACCGCGACAACCGCGCGGTGCACGCCCTGGCCCGCATCATGCTGCACGGCCGCATCGACAACATCCAGACCAGCTGGGTCAAGCTCGGCACCGTCGGCACCCAGATGATGCTCACCGGTGGCGCCAACGACCTCGGCGGCACCCTCATGGAGGAAACCATCTCCCGCATGGCCGGCTCCCAGCACGGCTCGGCCAAAACGGTCGCCGAACTCACCGAGATCGCCACGGGCATCAACCGCCCCGTCCGCGAACGCACCACCGTCTACGGAACAGTGGAGGCGAAACCCGTCGCCCTCCCGCTGAGCGTCAGCTAGCGGCCAAAGGTCCGCGCCTGAGGTCAGGATTCGAGGCGGGCTCGGATGGTGGTGAGGCGGGCTTGGAGTTCGTGCTCGTCGATGATGCCGCGTGTCACGAGGGAATGTGCCAGGGCGACGAGCTGGTTTTCGGGGTAGGGGAGGCTGGCGTAGAGGGTTGCCGAGAGCGCGTCCTCTTCGTCGCGCCTGCGCTGGAAACCGGGGATGTCGGCGTCGCATCGGGCGTGGTCGAGGGCGTCGCAGATTCCGTCGAGGCTGGTTTTCCATGGTGGTACGGGGTTGTCGACACCGTATGCGGCGGCCATGCGCGGCCATACCTGGTTGCGTTCGACGATGGCTTTCAGTGGTTCGATGTCGCGGGGCGTACTCATTGACCGCTCCCTTGCTCGGTGACCGGGTGGACAGCCGGGCGGGTAGCGGTGATCACGTTCGTGGTGACGCCTGGCTTGGGCAGGGCGACGCCGATCAGGCAATCGCGGGTAAGGATTTCCGTGAGCTGATCTTCGTCCCAGCCGTCGGTGCCGGCGGGGCGCAGGGGCATCACCATGAAGCGGTGCTTCTGGTTCGAGTCCTGCACGCGTACCGCGACGTCCGCGGGCAGGGCGAGCCCGAACTCGGACAGCACCTGACGTGGCCAGCGCACCATGCGCCGCCGGTAGTTGGGCGTGCGATACCACTCGGGTGAATTGCCAAGGATCGGTCGCGGATAGCACGAACACAGGGCACACACGATCACGTTGTGCAGGGTTGGGGTGTCTTCGAGGATCGAGAACGCCGTGAAGTCGCTCGGTGTGCCGAAACCTGTCGGCTCCAGCCAGTCCACGCCGACTTCCTTGCTCGCGGTCATCGGTTCGGCGAGCGCGAGCGCCTTGAAGCCGGGATCGAGCCAGGACTTGGCCACCAGGCGCGCGGCGGGCGTCGGGCCGATCTGCTCGGCGAATTCGGTGAACCGCCGGTGTTCCTCGGCGGTGAAGATCCCCTTTTCGATGCACAGCTCGCGCAGCGCGATCTCGAGCACTTCGAAATCGGTGATCTCGTCGACCATCGGTGCGACGGTACGTTCGTGATCGTGATCGTGGCCGGTCATGGAGTCCTTTCCCGATCAGGTGTCAGTTCGCCGGAGTGAGCCACCGTTCGGGGATCTCGGTGCGCAGTACGTCCGTGCCGATCCCGGTGTAGGCGTCCCACAGTCGCGACAGATTGAACTCGACGACATAGAACCACTCGGGCTTCGCACCGTGCCGGTCCCACGTCTCGTCCTCGGGTGCCGGGCTTTCGTAGGCGAGCGCGGCGATCTCCCCGACCGCGCCGCGCACGTATTCCGGCGTCCGGGTGTAGAACAGCGCGGGCAGTTCCCGCACGAGCACCTGATCGCCGACCCGGAATTTCGCCTCGCCCGCACGACCCGCGAACACCTGCGGGTCGCCCTTGCCGACCGCGTCGAGGTGATGACGGTTGCGCTTGACCCGCGAGCCGTCCCCCGCGAACTTCGGCTCGGCCGTCGGCGTCCTCCCGGCCAGGCCGCCCTCGTAACGCGCCTTGACCTCGAGCATCCGCTCACTCAGTTCGGTCAGCCCGATGTGCTGCTTCTCGGCCAGCACCCGCGCGACGGCGAGCAGCCACCGGCCGTAGTACGGAAGGCCGAGGTACATGGTGCGTCCGAGGTCGACATTGCCGATCCGGCGCCGCTCCTCGGACAGCCAGATTCCCCGCCAGGCCAGCACCTCGCAGATCACATAGGTGTTGTGTTCCCACATCTCGTACTGCTTGTTCTCGTAGGTGATGGGAGAATCGGGCTCACCGCCCACGTCGTGATCGGTCTTGAGGTACGCCCACAGACGTGCGTGGTCGAGGAGGTCGGGAGCCGGCGCGTCGGGAAGCTCGGGATAGGAGGACTTGAGCCGGGCAACCAGATCCAGCGCGGCCGCACGATCTTCCGCCGTACTCATGGCGAGTCCCTTCGTCGCGCGGAGACAACGAGTTTCTTGCACTAAATCTAGGGCCCCATACTGCGAAGGTAAAGAGTGATCGGCTGATCGGGAGCGCGAGTTAGGGCAGGCTGACCTGGGACTGAGGTGCGGTCTCGGGATAGGGTTTCGGGTGGCGGAGTACCACCGCAGGTGAGGACAGACTAGGAGAACGGCAGTGCCGTACATCATCGCTGAACCGTGCGTTGACGTGAAGGACAAGGCGTGCATCGAGGAATGCCCCGTGGATTGCATCTACGAGGGTGGCCGCATGCTGTACATCCAACCTGACGAGTGCGTTGACTGTGGTGCGTGTGAGCCGGTCTGCCCGGTGGAGGCGATCTTCTACGAGGACGACACCCCGGACCAGTGGAACGGTTACATCAACGCCAACGTCGACTTCTTCGACGAGCTGGGTTCGCCCGGCGGCGCGACCAAGGTGGGGGTAGTCGATTTCGACCCGCCCTTCATCAAGGCGCTGCCCCCCATGGCAGAAGGATGAGGGTCAGCAGTCTGCTGCCCGATTTCCCGTGGGACACGATCGCCGCGGTCAAGGAGAAAGCGGCGGCGCATCCCGGCGGGCTTGTCGACCTTTCCGTCGGTACCCCGGTCGACCCGGTCGATCCGCTGATCCAGGCGGCATTGAACTCGGTCGCCGCGGTGCCCGGCTACCCGACCACGCACGGCACCCCTGAGCTGCGCGCCGCCGCCGTCGCGGCGCTGGCCCGCCGGTTCGGTGTCACCGGCGTCGACGAGGCGGCCGTGCTCCCGGTGATCGGCACCAAGGAGCTCATCGCGGGACTGCCGCGCCTGCTCGGCCTCGGCGCGAACGATCTGGTGGTGATCCCCGAGATCGCCTACCCGACCTACGAGGTCGGCGCGCTGCTGGCGGGCGCGAAGCCGTGGCGCGCGGACGGCCTCACTCAGATCGGCCCGCAGAACCCGGCGCTGATCTTCGTGAATTCGCCGTCGAACCCGACCGGCAAGGTGCTCGGCGTCGAGCATCTGCGCAAGGTGGTCGCGTTCGCTCGCGAGCGCGGCGCGATCGTCGCCTCCGACGAGTGCTACCTGGGCCTGACCTGGGAGGGCGAGGCCCTCTCGATCCTCGACCCGCGCGTGTGCGACGGCGACCACACCGGTCTGCTGGCGATCCACTCGCTGTCGAAGACCTCGAATCTGGCCAGCTACCGCGCCGGCTTCGTCGCGGGCGACCCGGAACTGGTCGCCGAACTGCTCGAGGTGCGCAAGCACTCCGGCATGATGCTCCCGTTCCCGATCCAGGCCGCCATGACGGCCGCGCTGAGCGACGACGAGCACGAGGCGAAGCAGCGCGAACGGTACCGCGCGCGCCGCGAAATACTCCGAAAGGCGTTGCAGGAGGCCGGTTTCCGGATCGATCACTCCGATGCCGGGCTCTACCTGTGGGCTACCCGCCGCGAACCGTGCCGGGTCACCCTCGACTGGCTCGCCGAGCGTGGAATCCTCGCCGCCCCCGGCGATTTCTACGGTCCGCGCTCGCCGGAACACGTGCGCATCGCGCTCACCGCGACCGACGAACGGGTGGCCGCCGCGGCCGAACGACTGGTCTGACCCACCGCTTCCGCAAACCCCGGGCACCGATGTGCCCGGGGTTTCGTTTGTTCGAAACGCGCTTGTTTCACTGCAAGTCTCGGTATAACAGGTTCTCATTGCAGTCTCGATGAGGAGCCGCTCAATGCGTGAATTTTTGTATGAAAAGCCAGGTAGTAGCCGATACACCGGCGGTGTTTCTCGCCGTGGTTTCCTAGCTGCAACAGGTTTCACGCTAGGCGCGGCCGCGCTGGCCGGTCGGGCCATCGCCGCCCCCGCGATCGACGGCGACAAAGTGCCCGCCCTGGTGATCGGCAGCGGGTACGGCGGCTCGGTCGCGGCGCTGCGCCTGGCCCAGGCCGGGGTCGACGTGCTGGTCGCCGAGATGGGGATGTCCTGGACCAAGCCGGGGCCCGACGGCGACATCTTCTGTCCCGTACTGAAACCCGACGGCCGGTCCTACTGGCTGCGTGAGACCACCGATCAGCCGGTCGGCTACTTCCTGGGTGGTTCCTACAACAAGGACATCGACCGCTACACCGGTGTCCTCGACTCCGAGAGCTTCGGCGGCATCCGCGTCTACCAGGGACGTGGCGTCGGCGGTGGGTCGCTGGTCAACGGCGGCATGGCGGTGACGCCCAAGCGGGAGAACTTCGCCGCGATCCTGCCCTCGGTGAACGCCGACGAGATGTATGCCACCTACTATCCGAGGGCCAACAGCGCACTCGGGGTGAACACCATCGACAAGAACTGGTTCGAGTCGGCCGAGTGCTACCAGTTCGCGCGGGTGGGCCGCAAACATGCCGAAAGATCCGGTTTCGGCTGGACTTTCGTGCCCAACGTCTACGACTTCGAGTACATGAAGAAGGAGCAGGCGAACACGGTGCGCCGGTCCGCGCTGGCAGGCGAGGTGATCTACGGCAACAACGCGGGCAAGCGCTCGCTGGACAAGACCTACCTGGCGGCGGCCACCAGCACCGGCAAGGTGACGATCGCCGCCCAGCACATGGTCACCTCGGTCACGCCGAGCGGCAGCGGCTACGAGGTCGAGATGGCCCAGATAGACACCCAGGGCCGCACCACCGCCACCAAAAAGGTTGTCGCGGACCGGGTCTTCTTCGCCGCGGGCAGCGTGGGCACCAGCAAGCTGCTCGTCGCCATGAAAGCCAACGGGCAGCTGCGCAATCTGTCCGACGCGGTCGGCCAGAAGTGGGGCAACAACGGCAATGTCATGGTCGGTCGCGCCAACCACATGTGGGACGCCACCGGCAGTCTGCAGTCGGCCATGCCGTGCCTCGGCATCGACAACTGGGCCGACGCGGGCGGCCCGGCGTTCGCCGAGGTCGCGCCGTTCCCGTCCGGCATCGAGACGTATGTGAGCCTGTACCTGGCGATTACGAAGAACCCGAACCGCGGGAAGTTCACCTTCAACTCCGGCACCGGCAAGGTGGATCTGAACTGGCAGACCGCCTGGGCCCAGTCCTCGATCGACGCGGCCAAGCGGATCTTCGACAAGATCAACAAGAAGGAAGGCACGATCTACCGGACCGACCTGTTCGGCGTCTACAAGACCTGGGGTGACGACTTCACCTATCACCCGCTCGGCGGCTGCGTGATCGACGAGGCCACCGACAACTACGGTCGCCTGCACGGATACCAGGGTCTCTACGTCATCGACGGCGCGCTGATCCCCGGCAACACCAGCGTGAACCCGTTCGTCACCATCACCGCGCTGGCCGAACGCAATATCGAACGCATCATCGCCGACGATCTGGGCTGATCTCGCGTTCCGGCTGCCGGATCGGCTATGGTCCGGCAGTCGGAGCGGTTGAGATCGGAAGGCTCGTCACGGATGCACGGGGTGGAATTCGGCGCGGGCACGGTGTTCGCCGGGTATCGGATCGAACGGCTGCTCGGCCGGGGTGGGATGGGCACCGTCTATCTGGCGGCGCATCCGCGGCTGCCGCGGCAGGTGGCGCTGAAACTGCTGAATCGCGAACTGTATTCGGACCCCGAGGTGCGCGGGCGGTTCGAGCGCGAGGCCGATGTGTCGGCGCATCTCGATCATCCCGGCATCGTGTCGGTCCTCGATCGCGGCGTCGAGGACGGGCTGATGTGGATCTCCATGCAGTATGTCGACGGCACCGACGCGTCGGTGTTCCGCGGCACGCCACTGGATCCCGTCCGCGCTGTCGGCATCGTCGCCCAGACCGCCGAAGCACTCGACTACGCCCACGAGCGCGGTGTCCTGCACCGAGACGTGAAGCCCGCCAACATCTTGCTCGCCGCCGCCCGCACCGGTGACCGCGTCCTGCTCACCGACTTCGGCATCGCCCGCCTGCGCGGCGACGCCCGCCAGCTCACCCGCACCGGTGCCTTCCTGGCGACCCTCGCCTACGCCTCCCCGGAACAACTCTCCGGCGCCCCGGTCGACCACCGCTCCGACCAGTACTCCCTCGGCTGCACCCTGTTCACCCTGCTCACAGGCGAAAGCCCGTTCCCCGCAGACAATCCCGGTGCCGTTGTCGCCGCCCACCTGAGCAAGCCGGCGCCGCGCGCGTCCGCCGCCGTTCCCGCTCTGCCCGCGAGCATCGACGCGGTGATCGCCCGCGCCCTGGCGAAAGACCCGGCCGAAAGATTCGGCAGCTGTGCGGAGTTCGCGGAGGCTGCCCTCGGCGTGATGGGGCCTGCCGCGCACAAACCCGCGCCGCACTCAGCGCTGAACGCGCAGCGAACAACTGCGCAGGGAGTGAACGCTCCGGCACCGAACGCATCGCGACCGAACGCGCAGGCGTCGAACCCATCGGTGCCGCATGCCCTGGCACCGCAGGGGCAAGCGCCGCACGGATCCGTGCCGCAGTGGCAGGTCGCACAGCCGGATTCGATGCCGACGATGGCAACGCTTGTCGCGCCGCCGGATTCGGCACCGCAATTGCCGCAAGTCGGCGCACCCGGGCGGGGTGCGGCCGCCGACAGTTCGGCGCAGCGCGGCTACGGCCCGCAGGCCCCTACGCCGCGCAAGGCGGTGTCGTCGCGCTGGCGGGCGCTGGCGGTGACCTTGCTCGTGCTCGCCATGGTGGGAGGCATCGGCATCGTCGGTGTCGGCGCGATCTACTGGAAGTTCGTGCGGCCCACCCGGGTGCCGCCCGCCCCGACCTGGGGTGCGCACGAGTCGGTCGCGTCGGGCTTCACCGACCTGATCCCGCTACGGCCGGACGGCCGCGGCTGGCGCGACGCGAGCTGTTCGGCGACGCCCTCGCTGGTGGTCCTGCCCGGCGACCCGGCACCGCTGCGCCAGATCACCTGCACCGACGCCAACGGCGTGCTGGCCTGGTACACCGAGTACCCGACCGCCGCCGACGCCGAGGCCTACCTCGCCCGCCACACCACCGAGGACACCATCCGCGAGCTGCACCACACCAGCCTGGCGGTCTACCGCCCCCGCGACCCCGCCGCACCGTTCACCCTGGCCGCCAGGGAGCGCGGCAACGTGTTCAGCGCCAACTCGGTGGTGGAGGTGTCCTGGCCCGGCCACACCTTCGAGGAGACCCGCGACGACTGGTGGCGGCAGGCACCCTTCTGACCGGTCACGCGCCGAGCGACACTCTGATCCGGGCGATCATGGCGCAACGGCGATAGCCTCGGGGTATGGACGCTGTCACGGTGGTTCCGGTGCCCGCGAACGAGCCGGCGCAGTCGTATGCGCCGGGGACGGCGGGACGGGAGCGGCTGCGGGCGCGGTTGGGGGAGATCGCGGGAGAGTGTGTGGATGTGCCGCTGGTGATCGGCGGGGTGGAGCGCAGCGGGGAGGGGGAGCGGCACGGGATCGTGGCGCCGCATCGGCGGTCGCTGGTGCTCGGCACCTATACCGATGCCACGCACGAGGAGGCCAGTGACGCGATCGAGGCGGCCATCGCCGCGGGGCCGCAGTGGCGGGAGATGTCGTTCGACGCGCGGGCCGCGGTCTTCCTGCGGGCCGCTGATCTGATGGCGGGGCCGTGGCGGGAGACCGTCGCCGCGGCGACCATGCTCGGGCAGTCGAAGTCGGCGGTGCAGGCCGAGATCGACGCGCCGTGCGAACTGGTCGACTTCTGGCGGTTCAATGTCGCCTACGGCAGGCAGCTGCTCGAGTGGCAGCCGCAGTCGAGTCCCGGCATCTGGAACCGGATGGACCACCGGCCGCTGGAGGGTTTCGTCTACGCGATCACCCCGTTCAACTTCAGCGCCATCGCGGGCAATCTGCCCACCGCCCCCGCGCTGATGGGCAATACGGTGATCTGGAAACCGTCGTCCGCGCAGACACTCGCGGCGTGGGTCACGATGCAGATCCTGCTGGCCGCGGGACTGCCGCCCGGCGTGATCAACCTGGTCACCGGCCACGGCCGGAATCTCTCGGAGGTCGCGCTGGCCGATTCGCGCCTGGCCGGTATCCACTTCACCGGGTCGACCAAGACCTTCCAGCACCTCTGGCACCAGGTCGGCGCGAATATCGGTGGCTACGACGCCTATCCGCGGCTGGTCGGCGAGACCGGCGGGAAGGACTTCATCCTCGCCCATCCCTCGGCCGACCCGGATGCCTTGGCCACCGCCATGATTCGCGGCGCCTTCGAATATCAGGGCCAGAAGTGCTCGGCCGCCTCCCGCGCCTACGTGCCGCGGTCGCTGTGGCGGAAGATGGGTGAGCAGTTCCTGGCCGCGGTCGAGGAGATCAGCTACGGCGATGTCGCCGATCTCGCGAATTTCGGTGGGGCGGTGATTGATCAGCGCGCCTACGACAAAGGGGTCGCCGCCATCGAGCGGGCCAGGGACGCCGGAATCACCATCGCGGCGGGTGGCACCTACGACGACAGCGTCGGCTGGTTCGTCCGCCCGACGGTCCTGATCGCCGACGACCCGCGCGACGAGGCCTTCAGCACCGAGTACTTCGCGCCCGTCCTGCCGGTGTACGTCTACGACGACGACGCGCCCGACGCCTTCGATGTCATTCTCGCCGAAGTGGATTCGACGTCACCGTACGCGCTCACCGGTGCCGTCTTCGCCCAGGATCGCGCCGTGATCGAAAAGGCCAGCGCAGCACTGCGTTTCGCGGCGGGCAATTTCTACATCAACGACAAGCCGACGGGCGCGGTGGTCGGTCAGCAGCCCTTCGGCGGCGCCAGGTCCTCCGGCACCGACGACAAGGCGGGATCCCCGCTGAACCTGCTGCGCTGGGTCGCCCCGCGGGTGATCAAGGAAACCTTCGTCCCGCCGACCGGCCACCGCTACCCGCACATGGGCTAGTGCGGGCCGACCACCAGGCGCACGATCAGCGCGGGCAGTGCGTCGAGCACATCCGCGGACTGGTCGGCCGGGGTGCCGTAGGTGTGCGCGGCCACCGAGAAGCCGGGTCCGAAGGACGCGGAGGCGACCTCGGGGGCGCCCACATCCGACCAGCCCCACTTGCTGCCCTGCACGCCGGGCAGCTGGGCGGTGCCCCAGTTCTGGGGTGTGCCGTCGGCGGCGGTATTGCTCGCGCCCGCCATCCATTCGAAGATCGGCGAGCCGGGGTCGGTGCGCTGCTTGGCGACCAGGAAGTCGGTGATATCGGCGGTGCTGGTGCTCGACCGGCCCCAGTCGGCGGTGCCGTGGGTCTGGCGCAATCCGTATTCGCCCGCGGTCGCCTCGATGGCCTGCGGATACTTGGCCGCCAGCTGGGTGGCGGCGCCGTCGTCGGAGTCGCGGATCATCCGTTCCGACAGCGCCCGGTCTTCCGGCGAGCCGTCGCCGTGGCGCAGCGCGTAGTCGACGATGTAGAGCTTGGACATCGACAGCGCCGAGCGGGACTCGTGCTCATTGGCTGTGCCCCAGCCGAATCCGCCGGGCGTGCGCAGCGAGATGGCGGTGCGCGGCGGCACCGTGGTCGGGTCCTCGTCGGCATTGGCGGCGGGCGCGGCGATCGCGAGACCGACGGCGACCGCCGCCACGCACCCTGTCAGTGTTCGAATACTCACGAGCATTCCTCCGGTTCTGCGGCGACGGCGATCAGATTGTCGGGAATGAAACCCGAAAGTCGCAGGTCAGCGGGGGAGGCGCGCGGGAGCGTCGATCAGATCAGCGGCTTGCCCCCGCGGTTGCGGCGGCGCATGTCGGCCAGGGTCGCGTTGAACGGGAAGTTACGGATCACCCGTGGCATCCGGGCCGATACCTTGCCGCCCGCGCGCATCAGCCGGTTCAGCGTGCGCTCGTCACGCTCGGTCCAGGTGACGCCGAGTTCGTCGCGGATGTGCCGGGGGAGCAGGCCGGTGGTGAACCAGCGGTGGAACCTGGCGAACGGCAGCCGCAACGGCGGGCTGATCATCTTCAGGTCCAGCAGGTCGTCGAAGTAGGCCTTGATGGTGGGGTCGATGCTGGTCAGCGGCAGATTCGCGGCCCAGTAGGCGTCGAACGCGGCGCGGTCGGCGGGCCACATCGCCTTCGGTACCTGCAAGGTGGTGCCGAGGTGGTGGGCGTACTCGTAGAAGGTGTCGGCGATGTCGTCGTCGACGGGGCCGTAGACGCGGTTCATCACGTCGACCGAGCCCCAGTACAGGCAGGCGGCTACCCACAGCTGCAGGTTCTTGTCGAACGCGTTGTACTTCACCGGGCTCGCTGCGGTGGAGTGGACGTGCTTGTGCGCGCCGTTGATCGCGGTGCGGTAGGCGGCGCGATCGGCGTCGGTGCCCATCAGTGCCACCGACAGATAGGTGAGGGTGGTGCGTGTTCGCTTCACCGGATGTTTCATGATGCTGCCGCTGTGTACTCGCGATTCCGCGACACCGTAGCCGACGGGTGCCAGACTGAGCTGCATGATCACATTGGCGGTCGCGCCCCAGAAGGCGGCCGAACCGTCGACGTAGTCCCGGATGTCGAATTCCGCCGGTTCGAGCCGACCCGAACGTGCGCGAGCAAGGATGGTCATCGTTGACCCCTTCATCGGTGAGAGAACTATATGGAGAATGTCTCATCATGTCGTCGGGGAGTCAACGGACGGCGGCGCGTAGCACCGAAACATCGTCGCGTTAGCGTGGACGGATGCCCTACGGTCCGCCGCTGCTGCTCGCCTCGCTGAATCCGAACGCCATCGCCGCCGGGGCCGATATTCCCGACGCCGTCACCATCGATGATGCCACTCTGTCGCGCTCCGACCTGCTGGGTGCGGCGACCTCGGTGGCCGAGCGCATCGCCCGCGCCGACCGGGTCGCGGTGCTGGCCGAGCCGACCGTGCGCACGGTGCTCGCGGTGGTCGGCTGCCTGATCGCCGGGGTGACCGTGGTGCCGGTGCCGCCGGATTCCGGCGCGGCCGAACTCGAGCACATCCTCCGCGATTCCGGTGCGCAGGCCTGGCTCGGCGCCGCGCCGGAGGGGACCGCGCTGCCGGTGGTGCCGGTGCGGCTGCACGCCCGCTCCTGGCACACCTATCCCGAACCGGACCCCGCGTCGACGGCCTTCATCCTCTACACCTCGGGCACCACCGGGTCGCCCAAGGGCGTGATGCTGAGCCGCGGTGCGATCGCCGCCGGGCTCGACGCCCTCGCCGAGGCGTGGGACTGGACCTGGAAAGACACACTGGTGCACGGGCTTCCGCTGTTCCACGTACACGGGCTGATCCTCGGCCTGCTCGGCCCGCTGCGGGTCGGCAGCCCGGTGATCCACACCGGCAAGCCGACACCGGAGGCGTATGCGGCGGCGGGCGGCAGCCTGTACTTCGGGGTACCGACGGTGTGGTCGCGGGTCGTCGAACAGCCCGAGCTGGCACGGCAATTGGGCAAGGCCAGGCTGCTGGTGTCGGGCAGCGCGCCGCTGCCGGTGCCGGTGTTCGAGAAGCTGACCGAGCTCACCGGGCAGCCGCCGGTGGAGCGCTACGGCATGAGCGAAACCATGATCACGCTGTCGACCCGTGCCGATGGCGAGCGCAGGCCCGGCTGGGTCGGCACCCCGGTCAGCGGCGTGCAGACCCGGCTGCGCGACGAGTCCGGCGCGCCCGTCCCGCACGACGGGGAGAGCATCGGCGCCCTCCAGGTGCGCGGGCCGATGCTGTTCGACGGGTATCTCAACCGTCCCGAGGCCACCGCGGCGGACTGGACCGAGGACGGCTGGTTCCGCACCGGCGACGTCGCCGTCATCGATGCCGAAGGCTTCCATCGCATCGTCGGGCGCGAGTCCATCGACCTCATCAAATCCGGCGGCTACCGCATCGGCGCCGGTGAGATCGAGACCGCGCTGCTCGGCCATCCCGCGGTGGCCGAGGTCGCCGTGGCCGGGCTACCCGACGACGACCTGGGCCAGCGCATCGTCGCCTTCGTCGTGCCGCGCGAGGCCGGTACCGCCGAGCTCGGCGCCGAGCTGATCGCCCATGTAGGCGAGCAGGTTTCGGCGCACAAGCGGCCGCGCGAGGTCCGTTTCGTCGACGCGCTGCCCCGCAACGCGATGGGCAAGGTGCAGAAGAAGCTACTGGGCTGACGTCCGCTTCTCGCTGCCCCTGGCGCTCAGCGCGCGGATCGGCCCGATGAGGCGATGGTAGATCGGCCGCACCACCCGGGCGGGCAGGTAGCGGTGCCGTTCCTCCTCCCAGACCCGCGCCCTGCGGTGCGCGGCGAGGGGTGACCATTTGTCGGGGTCGGCGGGCGGCGCGGTGTGGAATTCGATGCGGCACAGGTGCTTCGTATTGACGAAGCCGTACTGGCGAGGGCTCACCAACCGTATCGGGGCGCCGTGGTCGCTGTTCAGCGGCTTTCCGTCGAGCCGGTCGGCGATGAGCACGTCGTCGGCCATGGCGTCCTCGAGCAGGACGACAGACTGGTAACCGTCGAGACCTTCGAAGACGACATGGCTGATCGTCGCGCCCGGCCGCAGCGCCGGTTCGACCCGCAGTCGGTAGAAGGTCTTGAACGGGGTGCCCTCCCACACCAGGTCGGTGGCCGACCAGCCTGCGACACAGTGGAAGTCGGCCTCCAGTCGCTGCCGCGGCAGCCGCGCGAGGTCGGTCTCGGACAGGGTGATCGGCTCTGTCACCGCGCCGTCGATCTCGATCACCGGGTGTTCGGGAACCGGCGGCGGCGGGTGATGGAGGTGGGTGCCGAAGCGGGGAAAGCCTTCGACGGCGCGCTGGCCGGGTGGAAGTGGCATCGTGCCTCCAGTTATACGGTTCCGTATAAGAGTCGAGCGTACTGCGCGCGGCGGGCGGAGTCGAGTATCGGCTGGATCACTCCGGGATGCGCACGGTCCTGAGCTTGTCGGGGTTGCGCACGCAGTACACCGCCGTGACGACGCCCTCGGTGACCTCGATGGAGGTCACCTGGTCGAGCACGCCGTCGAGGGTCGCGGCGACCGTTGGCATCGCGTTGTAGATGCCGAAATGCACGCCCACCTCGCCCATCCGGCTGCCCTTCTGGAACAGGCCGATGACCAGTCGCGCCACCTTGTCCGGCCCGAACACCGGCCTGCGCACCGCGCTGACCACGCCGCCGCCGTCGCCGATGAAGACCACGTCGGGAGCGAGCACGTCCATCAGCGCCTGCACATTGCCGGTGGCCGCCGCGATCGAGAAGCGCTCGGCCACCGACTGCGCCTCGGCCGGTGTCGCGATCGCGGTGTGGCGCTTCTCGTGCACGCGATCCCTGGCGCGCTGATTCAGTTGCCGCACCGCCGCTTCGGACTTACCGACGGCCGTCGCGATCTCGGCATAGCTGAACGCGAAGACCTCGCGGAGCACGAACACCGCCCGTTGCACCGGGGTCAGGGTCTCCAGCACGAGCAGCATCGCGGTGGTCACCGCCTCGCCGGTCAGCACGTGTTCGACCCCGCCCTCGGACTCCGCGGCCAATGGCTCGGGCAGCCACGGACCGATGTACTCCTCGCGCCGGCGCGCGGCCGAGCGCAGCACGCCGAGCGCCTGCCTGGTGACGATCTGGGCCAGGTAGGCGCGCGGGTTCTCGACGGGAGCCAGATCGACGTCGACCCACCGCAGATAGCTGTCGTGCAGCACGTCCTCGGCGTCGACGACCGAACCGAGGATCTCGTAGGCGATGGAGAACAGCAGCCGCCGGTTCTCGGCGAAGGTCCGCTCGTGCTCGGTGGTCACCGCTTCGGGCCGCTCAACCACACGCTGTTGCCGGTGCGCGCGCTCCACGCGGCGTACCGGACGATGCGTTCCTTGGTGAACGCGGCGCCGCGACCCGCGAACGACACCGGCAGCGGGCTGTCGTCGCGGCGCGAGGACTGGATGACGGCGTCGCGCCTGCCGATGCTCAGCGCCTGGCCGCCGTATCCCATCGAATAGGGCCGTGGCTCACGTCCTTCGATCATCCGGACCAGCGTATCCACCGCGTGCGCGCCCTGCGGTGCCGCCGTCGCGCAGGCCATCCGCGCGCCCGGCACGGCGGCGCAATCACCGATGACGAAGACGCGCGGGTCGGTCACGCTGCGCAGATACGGGTCGACCAGTGCCCTGCCGTCGGCGTCAACGGCGAGCCCGCTGCGTGCGGCCAGGTCGGGCACCCCCGACACCACCGCCCACAGCGTCAGGTCCGACTCGAGCGCGCTGCCCGAGCGCAGCCACACCGTTCCGTTCTCGCTCCGCTCGACCGCGCCGGTGACGATCTCCACGCCCAACCTGCCCAATCCACGCCGCACGCGCCGCTGTCCGCCCGCCGACAGGCTCGCGCCGATCTCGGCCCCCACCAACCGAACTCGCAGATCCGGCCTTGCCTCCGCGACCTCCGCCGCGGTCTCGATGCCGGTCAGGCCGCCGCCGATCACGGTGACGGTCCGGTCCGCGGGCAGTGCGGCCAAGGCCGCGCGCGCCTGCTCGGCGCCCTCCCATGTGCCGACCGGAATCGTGCCTGCCGGCGGCGTCGCCGTGCTACCGACCGCGACGAACAGGTGGTCGAAGTCGAGCGCGGTGCCGTCGTCGAGGGTCACGGTGCCGTCGCCGATCTTGTCCGCGCCCGCCACGCGGGTCGCGACGGCGGGGGCGAGCATGTCGGCGAGTGGGGTCGCGGCCGTGCCCGTTCCGGCCAGTTGCTCGTGCAGCCGGACCCGTTCGACGAAATCGGGCCGTGGGTTGAGCACGGTGATCCTGGCCTCCGGTGCCTTCTTCGCCAGCCGGTTCGCCGCCACGGTTCCCGCGTATCCTGCGCCGATCACCACGATGTCCATCGTCTGCCTCCTGCCGGGAAAATCTGGGTCGACCATGGGATGCGGGAGAGCGCGGGTTTGTGATGGTGATCCGGGTCACACGCGAAACGGCAGCGGCCCCGCACTCGGGTGAGTGCGGGGCCGCCGGGAACGAATCTCAGTCGTTGGCGTGCAGTGCGGCGTTGAGCTCGATGCCGGTGCCCTTGCGCGGGACGACCTCGACAGCGCCGGTGGTGGAGTTGCGGCGGAACAGCAGGTTGTTCTTGCCGGCCAGGGTCGCGGCCTTGACCACGGTGCCGTCGGGCCCGGTGACCTTGGTGCCCGCGGTCAGGTACAGCCCGGCCTCGAGGACGCAGTCGTTGCCGAGCGGAATGCCGAGGCCGGCGTTCGCGCCGAGCAGCGAGCGCTCACCGACCGAGATCACGGTGGTGCCGCCGCCGGACAGGGTACCCATGGTGGACGCGCCGCCGCCGATGTCGGAGCCGTCGCCGACGACGACGCCCGCCGAGATGCGGCCCTCGACCATCGAGTTGCCCAGGGTGCCCGCGTTGAAGTTGACGAAGCCCTCGTGCATGACGGTGGTGCCCGAGGCGAGATGCGCGCCGAGGCGGACCCGGTCGGCGTCGCCGATGCGCACGCCCGACGGCACGACGTAGTCGACCATCCGGGGGAACTTGTCGATGCTGAGCACGGTGACCGGGCCGCGGGCGCGCAGCTTCAGCCGGGTCTGCTCGAAGCCCTCCACCGCGCACGGGCCGTGGTTGGTCCACACGACATTGCTGAGCAGGCCGAACTGGCCGTCGAGGTTCACGCCGTGCGGCCGAACAAGACGGTGCGAGAGCAGGTGCAGGCGCAGGTAGACGTCGTGCGCGTCGACCGGGGCGGCCGACAGGTCGGCGATCGTGGTGCGCACCGCGATCACCTCGACGCCGCGCGCCGCGTCGACGCCGAGCAGCTCGGCGAACTCGGGCACCTCCGCCGCGTCCACGCGCTTGGAGCCGGTCTCGGTGAATGCGCCCAGCTCGGGGCTGGGGTACCAGGTGTCGAGGACGGTGCCGTCCGAGGTGACGTTCGCGATGCCGACTGCAGTTGCTCCCTGAATACTCACGGTGCTCATTTTGCCGGGTCCGCGGACAATTGTGTCGGCCACCCCCGACGCGCACGGGTGCGCGGGCAGAACCGCCCGCGCACCCGTGTGGTGTTCTCGCCTCGGATCAGGGCTGGCCGGTGGCGAAAGCGATGACAGCGTCCAGGAATTCCTGGCCACCCATCACGTAACCACCGATCACCATGCCCGCCGGGATGGTGATGAGCCACAGGAACGGGATGAAGGCACCGATGATGCCGCCGATGACGACGCCGGGCAGGTTCTTGTTGACCTGCTCCATCAGCCGGTCATAGGAGCTGATGTCCTTCAGGCCCGCGACGCTCTGCAGCTTCGTGGTGTCCTCCTGCGTCATCGACGCGGCCAGCTTGACGGTGCGGCCGTCCTCGCTGATCTGCGGGGTGACCGCGATCGGCAGCCCGGCGACCTCGGAGCGCAGCGGCGCCTGGTCGACGGTCACGCCGTCCTCGGTGCGCAGCTGCACCGCGGAGCCGTCCGCGGCGAGCACGAACCGGCCGCTGTCGACCGCCCAGGTGATGGTCTTGTCGGCGGGCGACACCGCGGTGGTGTAGTTGATGCCGTGGGTAACCCCAGAAGTCGCGCCCCCCGAAGCCACTACGGCAGGCTGCTCGGTCGCCACGGCGGGCTGACCATTGGCGGTGGCCGCGGTAATCCCCATCGCGGTGATAGCCAGGAATGCAGCGGTAGTGATCTTTCCGAACTTCATTTCGTGTGAATCCCTCCGTTTCCAGCTGCCCGGATAAAGGCAGCGCGAGAACGCTAGCGCGGCGGAATTCCATTGCCGCGCAAGGGGGTTCATCTTCAAACAATCGTAATATTTGCCATTGGTTCGCTCGGTGGGCCCGCGCCCGTACTACTGTCGAGTGGTGACTTTCGATTTGCATGCCGACCCCATTCAGCTGACGGCCGCCCTGGTCGACGTCCCCAGCGTGTCGCTGGACGAGGCCAAGATCGCGGATCTGGTCGAGCAGGCATTACGGGAGCAGACCACCGGGTTCGAGGTGCTGCGGCACGGGAATGTGGTGCTGGCGCGGACCCAGCGCGGGCTGCCGACGCGGGTGATCCTGGCCGGACATCTGGACACCGTGCCGATCGCCGACAACGTCCCGAGCCGCTCGGACACGGTGGCCGGGGAACCGGTGCTGTTCGGTTGCGGCACCGTCGACATGAAGTCAGGCGACGCGGTGTTCCTGCATCTCGCGGCCACGATCGCCGAGCCGGCGCACGACCTGACGCTGATCTTCTACGACGCCGAGGAGATCGCCGCCGAATTCAACGGCCTCGGCCGGATCGAACGGGAACTGCCGGAGTGGCTCGACGGTGATCTGGCGATCCTCGGCGAACCCTCCGGTGGCTGGATCGAGGCCGGGTGCCAGGGCACGCTGCGGGTGCGGCTGAGTACCGCGGGTGTGCGCGCGCATTCGGCGAGGGCTTGGCTGGGCGTCAACGCGATCCATGGGCTCGCGCCGGTGCTGGCCCGGTTGTCGGCCTACGAGGCGCGCGAGGTCGACATCGACGGCTGCGTGTACCGCGAGGGCCTGTCGGCCGTGCGCGTGTCCGGCGGGGTCGCGGGCAATGTGGTGCCCGATGCCGCCGAGGTGGATGTGAACTTCCGCTTCGCCCCCGATCGCACGGTCGAGCAGGCCGTCGCCCATGTGCGCGAGGTGTTCGACGGACTCGACGTCGACTTCGTGGTCACCGACTCCTCGCCCGGGGCGCTGCCCGGCCTCACCGCGCCCGCCGCGCGCACCCTCATCGACTCGGTCAACGCCCACGGTGGCGGTGGCGTCCGCGCCAAGTACGGCTGGACCGATGTCTCGCGCTTCGCCGCCCGGGGCATCCCGGCGGTCAACTTCGGTCCCGGCGACCCCAATCTGGCCCACAAGCGCGACGAACACGTCCCGCTGAGCCAGATCACCGCTGTCACCACGATGCTGCGCACCTACCTGTCAGCCCACTGACGACTGACCGCGGCGCGGACCCAGTAGCGTGGGGGGTATGTCTACCGATTCCGCTGATCAGGCTGGGAGGGTCAAGCCCACGGCGAAGTTCCGTGGGCCGGTGATGTTCCGGCGCGACCGCAAACCCGGGATGCGGACCGCGGACCGGAACCTGCTCGACACCCGGCAGGACAGCGACTGGGTACACACCGATCCGTGGCGGGTGCTGCGGATCCAGGCCGAATTCGTCGAGGGTTTCGGCGCGCTCGCCGAGGTACCGCCCGCGGTCACCGTGTTCGGTTCGGCGCGCACGCCCAGCACCGATCCCGAGTACGCGGCGGGCAGGGCCATCGGCGCCGCGCTCACCAAGGCCGGCTTCGCGGTGATCACCGGTGGCGGACCGGGTGCGATGGAGGCCGCCAACCGCGGGTCGTCGGAGGCGGGCGGCTACTCGATCGGGCTCGGTATCGAGTTGCCGTTCGAGCAGGGCCTCAACGACTGGGTCGATCTCGGCATCAACTTCCGGTACTTCTTCGTGCGCAAGACGATGTTCGTGAAGTACTCGCAGGCCTTCGTCTGCCTGCCCGGCGGCTTCGGCACCCTCGACGAACTGTTCGAGGCGCTGACCCTGGTGCAGACCCGCAAGATCACCCGGTTCCCGATCATCCTGTTCGGCACCGACTTCTGGTCGGGCCTGGTCGACTGGCTGCGCGATTCGCTGGCGGGCTCGGGGAAGATCTCCCCCGAAGACCTGGACCTGATCCAGCTCACCGACAGCGTCGACGAGGTCGTGCGCATCATCCAGGGCGAGACCGGCAACCACGCGAATATCGAGCGTCTCGGGACCGAGGACAAGTGGTGAGCGCGCCCTACTCCGTCTGCGTGTACTGCTCGGCCAGCACCACCGATCCCGATCTGATCAGCCTGGCCGCGCGCGTCGGCACCGAGATCGCCCGGCGCGGTTGGCAGCTGGTCTCCGGCGGTGGTCACGTGTCGATGATGGGCGCGGTCGCCACCGCGGCCCGCGCCGGTGGGGCGCACACCGTGGGGGTGATCCCGAAACATCTGGTGCACTCCGAAGTCGCCGATGTCGACGCGGGCGAACTGCTCGTCACCGACACGATGCGTCAGCGTAAACAGCTGATGGAGGCCCGATCCGACGCGTTCCTGACGCTGCCGGGTGGGATCGGCACACTCGAGGAGTTCTTCGAGACGTGGACCGGCGGCTACCTCGGTGAGCACGCCAAACCCGTTGTCGTGCTGGACGTGAACGGCTTCTACAGCGGGCTGTTCCGCTGGATCGATGAACTGTACGAACGCGGCATGGTGTCGCCGCACGCGCGCGACCGCCTCACCGTGGCCGCCGACCTGCCCGCCGCATTCGCTGCGCTGAAACCGGCTGTGGCCGGCTAGGAGAGACTCGACGTGAGCAACGACGCCCGCTCGACCGTGAGCGTATTCGACCTGGCCAAGGCGCTGCCCGGGATGGCGCTCGACGCGCCCGGCATGCTGCGCAATGCGCGCGGAATGCTGGTGGGGCCCAAGGCCAAAGCCTCCATCGGCCTGTATTTCCAGCGGGTCGCCCACCGCAGGCCCGACCGCGTTTTCCTGCGTTTCGAGGGCCGCTCCTACACCTATCGCGCCGCCAACAGCGAGGTGAACCGGTACGCGGCAGTGCTTTCCGCGCGCGGTGTGCGGCGCGGCGACGTGGTCGGCGTGCTGATGACCAACCGGCCGGAGACCCTGTTCACGGTGCTCGCCGTGCTCAAGCTCGGCGGCAGCGCGGGCCTGCTCAACTACAACCAGCGTGACCAGGTGCTCGCGCACAGCATCGGCCTGCTCGACAGCGTGCTCACCGTGGTCGGCGAGGAATGCGCCGAGGCGCTGGACTCGCTGCCCGAGCCCGCGGCGAACGTGCTCACCGCCGAGGAACTCGCCGAATCCGCCCGCACCGCACCCGATGCCGACCCGGCCGTGTGTACCGAGGTCACCGCGGGCGAGCGGGCGTTCCTGATCTTCACCTCCGGCACCACCGGCCTGCCCAAGGCCAGCGTGATGACCCACTACCGCTGGACCAAGAGCATGGCCGGGCTCGGTGGCCTCGGTGTCCGGCTGCGGGCGGACGACGGCCTGTACTGCTGCCTGCCGCTGTACCACAACAACGCGCTCACGGTCGCGCTGTCGGCGGTGCTGGCGGGCGAGGCGACCTACGTGCTCAGCCGCAAGTTCTCGGCGTCGGGGTTCTGGGACGAGATCGCCCGCGAGCGCGCGACGGCGTTCATCTACATCGGCGAACTGTGCCGGTACCTGCTCAACCAGCCGGTGCGGCCCGCCGAGAAGAACAACCGGGTCCGCCTCGCCGTCGGCAACGGTCTGCGGCCGGAACTGTGGGACGAGTTCCGCAGGCGGTTCGGGATCGGCCGGGTGGTCGAGTTCTACGGGTCCAGCGAGGCGCCGCTGGCGTTCGTCAACGCGTTCGGCCTCGACCGGACCGCCGGCCTGTGCCCGCTGCCGTACGCGGTCGTCGAGTACGACGACGAGACCGGCAAGGCTCGCCGTGGCAGCGACGGGAAGCTGCGCCGCGTGCGCTCGGGCGGGGTCGGCCTGCTGCTGGCCAAGGTGAACGACCGCCAGCCCTTCGACGGCTACACCGACAAGAAGGCGTCGGAGTCCAAGCTGGTCCGCGACGGCTTCAAGAAGGGCGACTGCTGGTTCGACACCGGCGACCTCGTCCGCGATCAGCACTTCTGGCACATCGCCTTCGTCGACCGGCTCGGTGACACGTTCCGCTGGAAGGGCGAGAACGTGGCGACCACGGAGGTCGAGGGCGCGCTCGACCATGACGAGAGCATCGCCCAGGCCGTCGTCTACGGCGTCGACATCCCCGGCACCGACGGCAAGGCCGGCATGGCCGCGGTCACCCTGCATCCCGGCGCCGAGTTCGACGGTAGGGCGCTGGCGGCGACGGTCTACCAGCGGCTGCCGATGTACGCGATCCCGCTGTTCGTGCGGGTGGTGGCGGAGCTGGAGCAGACCTCGACGTTCAAGAGCCGCAAGGTGGAGTTGCGTAAGCAGGGTTATGCGGTGGATGGGGACAGTCAGCTGTACGTGCTGTCGGGTCCGGCTACCGGGTACGTGCCTGCCTACGACGGGTACGCGGCCGACGTCGCGGCCGGTCAGGCGCCGCGGTAGCAAGGTAACGTCTGATTTCGCATGAACATGGGTAACTCGTCGGGCACGCCCGGACCCCGACCAGACGCACAACCGCCTGCCTGGAACACAAGCAGTAGCGGGACCGAGTTGTCGGCAAAAGGCGCGGAGAGGCGGGACAGCGCTGAGTTGTCGGCAAAAGTCGGGGCCCTGCCTACTTTTTGCGGGCGGCAGGTGGCGACGGATCGTGCCCTGGTGATGGCGATCGTGAATCGCACTCCCGACTCCTTCTACGACCGCGGCGCGACTTTCAGCGACGAGGCCGCCATGGAACGGGTGGCGCGCGCGGTCGACGAAGGCGCCGATCTGGTCGATATCGGCGGGGTGAAAGCGGGCCCCGGCGTCACGGTCGACGCCGTCGAGGAAACCCGGCGGGTTGTCCCGTTCGTCGCGGCGATCCGGGCGAAATATCCCGACCTGTTGATCAGTGTGGATACCTGGCGCAGCGATGTCGCGCGGGCGGCTGTCGGCGTCGGCGCCGACCTCGTCAACGACACCTGGGCGGGCGCCGATCCCGATCTGGTGCACGTGGCCGCGGAAACAGGCGCAGGCATCGTCTGCAGCCACACCGGCGGTGCGGTGCCGCGCACGCGCCCGCATCGGGTCCGCTATGCCGATGTGGTGGCCGAGGTGACGGCGACGGTTGTCGCCGCGGCGGAGAATGCGGCGGCGGCGGGCGTGCGCCGGGATGGCATCGTGATCGATCCCACCCATGATTTCGGGAAAAACACCTATCACGGGCTCGAGTTGTTGCGCGGAATCGACGGTCTTGTAAATACCGGATGGCCAGTCCTGATGGCACTGAGCAACAAGGATTTTATCGGGGAGACTTTAGGTGTCGGTCTGACCGAAAGGGTCGAGGGCACATTGGCGGCGACCGCGTGGTCGGCCGCCGCTGGCGCTCGAATCTTCCGGGTTCACGAAGTCGCCGAAACCCGGCGGGTCGTGGACATGATCGCCGCGATCCAGGGCATCCGGCCCCCCGCACGAACTCTGCGAGGTCTGGCATGAAAATCCAACACCGCGAGCCCGCCTGGGCCACCACCCACACCTGGGACACCCCTGATTGGACGGTCGGCGAGCTCGTCGCCGCCAAGGCAGGCCGCACCGTCTCGGTGGTGCTGCCCGCGCTGAACGAGGAAGACACCGTCGCCGAGGTGGTGGCCAGTATCCGGCCGCTGCTCGGCACGCTCGTCGACGAACTGATCGTGCTCGACTCCGGTTCCACCGACGCCACCGCCACCCGTGCCCGCGCGGCGGGCGCCGAGGTGTTCACCCGCGAGGAAGCCGTCCCCGAACTCGAGCCGGTCCCCGGCAAGGGTGAGGCGCTGTGGCGCTCGCTGGCCTGCACGACGGGCGATCTGATCGCCTTCGTCGACTCCGACCTGATCGACCCCGACCCGGCCTTCGTGCCCAAACTGCTCGGCCCCCTGCTGACCATGCCTGGTACCCACCTCGCCAAGGCCTACTACCGCCGCCCGCTGCGCCAGGGGGAGTCCGTCGACGCCACCGGCGGCGGCCGCGTCACCGAACTCGTCGCCCGCCCGCTCCTCGCGGCCCTTCGCCCGGAACTCTCGCAGGTCCTGCAGCCCCTCGGCGGCGAATACGCGGGTACCCGTGAACTCCTCACCGCCGTCCCCTTCGCCCCCGGCTACGGCGTCGAGATCGGCCTGCTCCTCGACACCTACGACCAGCTGGGCATGGACGCCATCACCCAGGTCAACCTGGGCGTGCGCACCCACCGCAACCGCCCCCTCGCTGACCTCGGCGTCATGAGCCGCCAAATCCTCGGCACCGCCCTCGGCCGCAGCGGCGTCACCGATTCCGGCGCCGCCCTCACCCAATTCCCCCTGATCGGCGGCGAATTCATCCCCCACTCCACCGAGGTCTCCCTCGAAGACCGCCCCCCGATGAAAACCCTCCGACCGGAACAAGTCGCCGCGTAATCGACCCCACCGGGCGCCTCGTCACCTCGACGAGGCGCCCGTCTGCTGCCCGCCGAGGTGATTCTCGCGGGTGGTGAGTGCGGCGGCGATGGCCAGGAGGACCAGCAGGATCGCGGCCAGGAGGACCTGGGGGTGGAGGCCGAACAGGGAGGGGTTGTCGAATCCGGGGTCCTGGATGGCGGTGCCGGGGAACAGGAAGGCGGCCAGCAGGCCCAGCCAGGGGGTGGCGAGGACGGCGCAGGAGGTGCGGACTCGGGATGGGGTGGTGCCGTCGCGGCGGAGCAGCAGGATCAGGGCGAGGACGCCGAGCAGGATGGACATGGCGATGTATTGGGCGTCGTGGAATTTCGCGTGTGGCGGCCAGGCGTCGTTGCGCAGATGCTGGGCGGCGCCTGCGGGAATGACGAAATCGGCCAGTAGTGCGCCGAATACGGTCACGACGGCGACCAGGATGGCGAGCAGGCGGGCGGTCATGTCACGAAGATCCTTGCTGGTGTGGGGTTTTCGTCAGGCGGCAGTGGAGGAAGTCGTCGACGACCGCGTGCACGTAGTCCAGATCGAAGGTGCGGTGGGCGACGAGCCTGCGGAAGAACAGGGGTCCGTGCAGCTGGTCGACGGCCAGGTCGACATCGAGATCGGCGGGCAGGTCGCCGCGGGTGACGGCATCGGCCAGGATCGAGCGCACCACCCGGGTACCCGACCGGTACAGCGACTCCTTGACCTCCGCGAATTTCGGGTCGACAGCGGCTCTTTCGATCAGCACGCGCATCGCCTGCTCGCTGGCAGGCTGGTGCAGCATCGCGCGGGTACCCGTCAGTTCGGTCAGGAGGTCGGCGCGCAGATCACCGGTCGGCGGTGACTGCGCGAGGGCGATGTGCCAGGTGATGGTGGCGTGCACCAGATCGGTCGGTTCCGGCCAGAGGCGATACAGCGTGGCCCGGCTGATTCCGCTGCGCAGCGCGACAGCGCCGTGCGTCAGCCCGGCCAGGCCCTGCTCGACCAGTAGCTCCCTGGCCGAGGCGAGCGCGGCATCGCGACTACGCACGGTCCGCGGATCGGGTGGGCGCACCGGTCCTCCTTGTGAGACAAGATGTTTCATAACTATGAAACAAACTGTATCGAAGTTGGCGCGGCGTGTACAGAGATCCGGGCGGTTCGGGCTAGGAGCGGTGGTGGATCGGGCCGTCGAGCGCGGTCAGCGGTCGGGCGGTAGCGCCGCCGCGATCGGCGAGGATTTGCGCCAGGATGGAGATCGCGGTTTCTTCGGGGCTGTGTGCGGCGAGGTCGAGGCCGAGTGGGCTTCGGATGCGGGAGATTTCGGTGCCGTTCAGGCCCAGTTCGTGCAGGCGCTGGGTGCGGTTGGTGTGGGCTCGGCGGGAGCCGAGGGCGCCGAGGAAAGCGATGGCGGGCAGGCTGAGGGCCGTTGTCAGCGTCGGGATGTCGAATTTGGGGTCGTGGGTGAGGACGCAGATGACGGTGCGGGTGTCGATGCGGCCTGCTTCGTGCTCCGCGGTGAGGTAGCGATGGGGCCAGTCGACGACCACCTCGTCGGCGGCGGGGAAACGGGCTGGGTTGGTGAAGGTTTCGCGGGCGTCGACGACCGTGACGTGGTAGCCGAGCTGGGTGGCCGCCACCGTGAGGGCGCGGGTGTAGTCGTTGGCGCCTGCCAGGATCATGCGGGCGGGGGCGCGGAAGACCTGGACGAAGGTGCGTGGGCGGGTCGCGGCGGCGGGGGTGCAGTCCTGGGCGCCGATCAGGCCGCTGTGGCCTGCGGTGAGGAGTGCGGCGGCGTCCTGGTCGAGGTCGCGCCAAGGCTCGATCCGGCCGGGGTGCAGGAGTTTTCGATCGGGGGTCGATTCGAGTGTGGTGGCGTAGGCGACGGGCTGGTGCGCGGTGAGGGCGGCGTGCAGCGCGCGCAGCAAGGGGAGATCGGCGTGGTCGAGGCGTTCGACGAAGACCTCGATCTCGCCGCCGCAGGGCAGGCCGACGGTGAATTCGTCGTCGTCGGCGAAGCGTTCGGTGCTCGCGTTGCCGTCGCGCAGGACCTGGCCCGCGGTGGTGACGACCGCCGCTTCGACGCAGCCGCCGGACAGCGAACCGATGACTCGGCCGTCCGCGGTGACGGCCATCGCCGCGCCGGTGTCCCGGGGGCCCGCACCGGTCCGGTCGACGATTCTGGCCAGCGCCACCGGCTCACCGGGAAGCAGGTCGAGCACCTGCCCGAGCAGATCACGCATCGCGCACCGGCCTTCCCGCGGCCACTATCCACGGGTCGTGACCGTCGTGACCAGCCTAGCTACGGCACAGCGTCCGCGCGCGGATCAGTCGAGGATCTCGCGGTGCTGCAGCCAACCCGGCACGATCCCGTCGTGGAAGAAACCGCGGCAGATCTCGGCGGCGCGCTCGGCGGTGAATACCTCTTCGGGATAGACGTAGGTGTCGTCGTCACCGTGCGGCACGTACACCGTGGGCAGGCCGAGCCTGGTGCCGGGGAAGCCGAGGGTGTAGCGGCGGGTGACGTGGTCGACCGTCATGCGTAACTGCAGGGTCATCGCGTCGGCCGAGCCCGCGCACTGCAGGGCGAGATCGCCGCGCGCCGCGCTCACCGTCGCGGTGACCTCGGTGGCGGGCATCGGCTCGGGGAGCACGGCCAGATCGAGTGCGTAGCGCTGATGACCGTCCATCCGGCGCAACGGGCGTAGAAAGCTGTCCACGTCCTCGTTCGGGCCGATGAAGACCTTCAACCGGTCGCTGTAGGTGACGCGGTGGGTGGCGACGATGACCTCGGCAGCGGCCGGCTCGGCGTCGAACGGGGGGACGGGCCGTGGATCCGGCGTGCCTGCCGCGCGGACGGGCAGAACCCGGCATGCGCTGGCCTCGGGAGACGAGAACATGTGACGCTCACCTACTCACACTCGGTTACTCGCTAGCAATCTAACCATCGCGGACAGTTTGTGAACCATAACAGTAGCGTGATGGAGATCACAAAGCATGGCGAGTTTAGATCTAACTATGGACGAACCCGGGTCGTAGCCAACCTTGGGTCGGTTTCGTGCCGGTAAACCGGGGTGAGTAGGTCGGCGTCGACAGGTTCGCCGGTGGTGCGGTCGTACCGCACCGCGATGAGGACCGAGAACAAATGCGTGCTCGCCCGCTCGTGCAGGGTGGCAAGCCGGGTCGCCAGCAATCGGATCGCGCCCAGCGAGCCCGGCGGATGCAGGCCATCGATCAGCATGATGCTGCCGCGCCGGTCGGGGCGGGGCAGCCGGGCCAGGTAGGCGATGTCGTGCGGTTCGGTGCCACCGGGGCGGTACACGCGGCGCGCCGCCCTGTCCTCGATGCCACGGCGGGTGTCGCCTGCCCGGGTGACGGTCCGGCGCAGCCGGGGATCGGCGACGACCAGCTGACGCAGGCTGGGGGACAGCTCGGGGCCGCCGAGAATCACCAGGCCGTCGCGATTGAGGTCGATCGGCCTGCCGGGCAGGAAGGTCTCCACGTTCGCCACGAAGCCGAGTTGACGCAGCAGCTCGGCCAGTCGCTGGGCGGCCGCGGGGTCGGGTGCGCCGAGTAGCCTGCCCGCGCGGACCTCGGGAGCGAGCACGGTCAGCGAGCCGTGCCCGAAGAACAGGCCCTCGGGGACCGGTCCCTGCGTGCTCACCTGGTGGATGCGCGCACGGGATAGTCCAGCCGCGGCGCCGATCCGGGCGAACGTCCAGCCTTCGGCATGGAGTTCGCGGATCACGGCGCGCCTGATCCTGGTGAGTTCGTTGATGGTCTGCTGGGCAGCCGCCACCCCGTCGGTGGCTGCTTTGAGTCTCTCGACCTTGTCTTCGATCGCGAAGACTCGTGCCACGTCATCGGCCGACATGTGCGAAGTCTAGACAGCTCGACAGCATTCCGTGTCTATATCGGTTGACATCGAACTGTCTTGCCGCACAACGGTAATGATGTTCATCTTGGCGGCAATCACAATATTTCGAGGTAGCCGAGGATGTGCGGGGGCTCTGCGACCCCGTGGCAAATGCCGACCGTGCGGTGTGTTCTGCCCGTTTACGTGGCGTCGAAGTCGATCGGGGGACGCTCGTTGCGGTCCAGCGGCTTCGACAGCGAGGGTGGCCCCGAAGCGCCGGGCATCCCGCTGCTCGCGCCGAACAGTTGCTGCTTGTCGGGCACCGCGCTCTCCAGATCACGCAGCACCGAATCGTCACCGCCCAGCAGGTGCTTGGTGACCGCCGCCCGCGGGCTCATCCCGCGCAGTTCGTTCAGCTCGGCCAGCGGCTTGCGCAACTCGTCGAACTCCGGCCCCAGTTCCTGCTTCAACTGGGTGGTGGCGCCACTGGCGTAGTCGCGCACCTGGCGCAGGGAACGCGTGGTCCAGCGGACAGCGCCGGGCAGGCGCTCCGGGCCGAGGATCACGAGGGCGGCGACGAGCAGGATCATCATCTCGCTCCACCCGATGTTGCTGAACACGAGCCCAGGTTACCTCGAATCGTTGCCGAGACTGTCGTGAGGCGGCGGAGCCGTTCGCCACAGCAATGCCAGGTGGACGGCGCGGAAATGCCAGGTGGACGGTACGAACACGATGTCCGGCCAGCTTTACCTGGCATCTGCGCCTCAGTCGGACTCGAGGGTGACGGGGACGTCGACCTGGCGGCCGTCGCGAATCAGTTTCACCGTGACTTGCTGGCCGATCTGATTTCGCTGTTCGGCGACGGTGAACTCGTCGGCGCTGGTGACTTCGCGATCGCCGATGCCGACGATGACGTCGCCTTCGACGATGCCCGCGCG
This sequence comes from Nocardia sp. NPDC055053, assembly GCF_053608285.1. Lineage (NCBI taxonomy): Bacteria > Bacillati > Actinomycetota > Actinomycetes > Mycobacteriales > Nocardiaceae > Nocardia > Nocardia sp. NPDC055053. The sequence continues at coordinate 159,285 of NZ_JBSGVD010000006.1, forward strand.
CGCGGCAGGACTGCCCACCTTCACGTCGGCCACCTGGGCGCCACTGGTGACCTCGTTGGCCACGGTCTTGGTGCGGACGGTGATGCCCATGGTCGGGTGGTGCATCTGCCCGTCGCGGATCAGGGTTTGGGTGACGGCGGTCATCACGTCGACCGGGATGGCGAAGCCGAGGCCGACCGAGCCGCCGGTCTCGCTGCGGATCGCGGTGTTGATGCCGATCACCCGGCCCTCCATGTCGACCAGGGCGCCACCGGAGTTACCGGGGTTGATCGCGGCGTCGGTCTGCACGGCGTCGATCACGGCATTGGTGTCGCTGCCCTCGCCCGCCAGCTTCACGGGGCGGTGCTGGGCGCTGACGATGCCGGAGGTGACGGTCTTGCTCAGGCCGAGCGGGGAGCCGACCGCCAGCACGTCGTCGCCGACCTGCACCTCGGCGGACTTGCCGAGGGTGGCCACGGTCAGGTTCTTGGCCTCGACCTTGAGCACGGCCAGGTCGGTCTTGGGGTCGCGGCCGACGATCTGGGCGGGCACCCTGGTGCCGTCGGAGAACTGCACCTGGATGGCCGCCCGATCGGACTTGTCGGTCGCGGCCATCGAGATGACGTGGTTGTTGGTGACGACGTAGCCTGCGCCGTCGATCACGACGCCGGAACCGGTCGCGCCGTTGTCGCCGACGGTGACCCGGATCGAGACCACCGACGGCAGAACGGCATTGGCGACGGCGGCGATCCGGCTGTGCGGCTCCTCGATGCCCGCGCTCTGGTCGAGGGTGACCTTGCGTGAGGTCAGCGTCGAGGCGGTCTCGGCGCTGATCCGCCCGACCAGCCCACCGACGACGGCGATGCCGAGCGCGAGCGCGGCCAGCAGGGCCAGCGCCTTGGGCGCGACGCGGGAGCCGAACAGCACCTCGCGGGCGGTCAGCTTGGGGGCGACGGGCAGACGTTCGGGTTCGGGCGTCTCGACGGCGGGCGCACCGAGGCGTGCGCCGGCGGCCGGATCACGCCACGGGTCGACCGGACCGGCGATGCCAGGGCGCGGTTCCTCGGAGCCGGGTTCGCGCTGCAGCAGCTCGTCGGAGCCTTCGGGCCGGGCGAACGCCTCGGCAAGCACGCCGTCCGGCGGCCGCTGGGTGACCAGCTGATCGGCGTGCGGGGCAGTGGCCTGCTGCTGCGGGTCGTGCGGTGCGAACGAGCCGTTCTGGCCGTTCGGGCGGCGGAACGCGCGCGCGATATGGCTGTCGATGTGCGGCCGGTACACCGGGCGCGGGCCGAGGTTCGGCGCGTCCGACGGCCGCAGGTTCCCCCGGTCGGCCGCCGAATCCGCGTGTTCGGTCGATCCGGAATTCGTCGATTCGCCTGTCACGTCCGAGACTCTACTTGCGACGCCAGGTTGTCCACCGGGTCGCGGTGAAGGAATCGGTGATGAATCCGAGAATCGCCTCGTTACGGCGCGGCGGTTCGGGCGAGGTCCCGGGCAGTTCGCCCAGCGGGATGCGGGTCAGGCTGTCGTGCAGGCTGCGCGGCACGGCGACTTCGGCGGCCCGGCGCAGCGCGATGCGCGCCTGCTGCTGGGCATCGACCTCGGCCGCGCATTCCGGGCAGACCGAAAGATGCTGGGCGGCGCGCAGATACGCGTTCATGCGCAGTTCGCCGTCGACATAGGCCGCGATCGCCTCGCTGGCCAGGTGCTCGGTGGGCTGAAAGCGCGGGGTACGACCTGAGGAGGCACTGCGATCCACGCTCATGCGGAGTTCTTCCTTCCGACCGACATCAACCGAGAGGCCCGGCGATACCGAGAACGGCATCACCCTGCGTAGGCGTCAGCGGAGTACCGCTGCTCAGTTCCATTATGCGCAAGGTAGTCGCGCAGTGCCTGCCGCCCGCGATGGATCCGGCTGCGCACGGTGCCCAGCTTCACGCCGAGCGTCGCGCCGATCTCCTCGTAGGACAGGCCCTCGATGTCACACAGGACCACCGCGGCACGGAACTCCGGCGCCAGTGAATCCAGCGCTTTCTGCAGGTCGGGGTCCAGACGTGCGTCGTGGTAGGACTCCTCCGGAGTCGGGCCTTCGGCGGGAACCCGGTCGTAGTCCTCGGGCAGCGCTTCCATGCGGATGCGGTTGCGGCGACGGACCATGTCGAGGAAGAGGTTGGTGGTGATGCGGTGCAGCCAGCCCTCGAAGGTGCCTGGCTGGTAGTTCTGCAGCGAGCGGAACACCCGGATGAAGGTCTCCTGGGTGAGGTCGTCGGCATCCTGCGCATCGCCGGAGAGGCGGTAGGCCAGCCGGTATACCCGGTCGGCGTGTTCGCGGACCAGTTCGTCCCAGGACGGCATGACGGTGCGGTCACCGGTGGCGTCGAAAGCCGCGGTGCCGGTGAGTTCGACTTCGAATTCCGCATCGTCGGCGGCAGTGAGATCGGTCGTGAGAGTCTGGTCGGGCAGTGTGGCGTGACGCGCCGTGTCTACCATCGGGATGGGACACCTCCTACTCGGGACCGCTGGCACGAAACCTCGCCGGTCCGGGTCGACGAACCTTGCTATCGGAATCAACCAGCAACTGTGTGAGGTTGTTCCCGCGTCTCGTGCCCGCCGCGATCGGCTGGCCTTGCGTAGGGCAACTATTTCCTGTCCCGATATGGGTCAGATGTGGAGATCCTGAGTGTGTCCTGAGAATCCTCGCCCGTGCCGACCCTAACCCCGCCGGCAAGGGAAAACCAGCAGTTCCAGGCCTTTCGTGACCTTTCCGCAAACTTCTGGCAATTGTTTGATCTGTGTGCGACACATCGTCGAACCGGCGCATTCGCTGAGTACACAGACCCCTTCGGTGGCCTAGCCTCTTAGCTGTGGCATCGAACGTGGAGCGGAACCTGGCCTATGTGGAGGAGTCCGTCGTCGAGGACGACGTCCTCCTCGATGCGCGCGAGCGGGCCACCGAGCTGGGCGCCGTTCCGGTGCCCGCTTCCGTCGGCGCCGTGCTGAGCATGTACGCGCAGATGCTGGGCGCCCGCGCGGTCGTCGAGGTGGGCACCGGCGCCGGGATCAGCGGGTTGTGGCTGCTCGACGGCATGCGCGAGGACGGCACGCTCACCACGATCGACTCCGAACCCGAGCATCAGCGCGCGGCCAAGGAGGCCTTCCGCACCGCCGAGATCCCGCCTGCGCGCACCCGGCTCATCAACGGCCGCGCGCTCGACGTGTTACCCCGGCTCGCCGACGGCGCCTACGACCTCGTCTTCGTCGACGCGGCCCCGATGGAGCACCCGCTCTACGTCGAGCAGGGTGTCCGGCTGCTGCGCGAGGGCGGCGCGATCATCCTGCACAACGCGCTGCTCGGCGGTCGCGTCCCCGATCAGAGCCAGCGCGATCCGGCCACCCAGGCGGTGCGGGCGGCGACCAGGGCGATCGCGGAGAATCCCGAGCTCACCAGTGTGCTGATTCCGATCGGTGACGGTCTGCTCTGCGCCTCGCGCGGTTGATACCGCGGCGCCAGCCGCCGACTGAGGTTACGAGGGCCCGAACCCGCGGCGCCAGCCGCCGACGGCAGAGCTAACCGACCCAGATCCCCTTGCCGACGGTGACCACGCCACCGTTGCTGACGGCGAACCGTTCGCGGTCGCGGTCCAGGTCGACGCCGATGATTTCGCCCTCGGCGACCACCACGTTCTTGTCCAGGATGGCGTGGCGCACCACCGCGCCCTTGCCGATCCGGACACCGGGCATGAGCACGCTGCCCTCGACGGTGGCGCCGTCGTCGATCATCACGTTCGAGCTGAGCACCGAATTGCGGACCGTGGCCGCCGACAGGATCGAGCCCGCGCCGACGATCGATTCCTGGGCGAGGCCGCCGCGGGCGAACTTGGCGGGCGGCAGGTTCTCCGCGGCGCCGCGGATCGGCCAGTGCTTGTTGTAGAGGTTGAACACCGGATGCACCGAGACCAGGTCCATGTGCGCCTCGTAGAAGGCGTCGATGGTGCCGACGTCGCGCCAGTAGCCGCGGTCGCGCTCGGTCGCGCCGGGCACGTCGTTGTCGGCGAAGTCGTAGACGGCGGCCTTGCCCGCCGCGACCAGCGCCGGGATGATGTCGCCGCCCATGTCGTGGTCGGAGTCGGAGTTCGCGGCGTCGGAGCGGATCGCGTCGACCAGCACGCGGGTGGTGAACACGTAGTTGCCCATCGACGCGAACGTCATGTTCGGATCGTCGGGCGTGCCGGGCGGGTGCGCGGGCTTCTCCAGGAACTGGGTGATCCGGCCCGACTCGTCGGAGTCGATGCAGCCGAACGCGCTCGCCTCGCTGCGCGGCACCCTGATGCCCGCGACGGTGACGCCCGCGCCGGAAGCGATGTGGCTGGCGACCATCTGCTCCGGGTCCATCCGGTACACGTGGTCGGCGCCGAAGACGACGATGTAGTCGGGATCCTCGTCGTAGATCAGGTTGAGCGACTGCATGATCGCGTCGGCGCTGCCGGTGTACCAGCGCGGGCCGAGCCGCTGCTGTGCGGGCACCGGAGTGATGTACTCGCCGGTGAAGCCGGACAGCCGCCAGGTCTGCGAGATGTGACGGTCCAGCGAATGCGACTTGTACTGGGTGAGCACGCACAGGCGCAGATACCCCGCGTTGACGAGATTGCTCAGGACGAAGTCGATCAGCCGATACGCCCCACCGAAAGGAACCGCGGGCTTGGCCCGGTCGGCGGTGAGCGGAAATAGGCGCTTGCCCTCGCCACCGGCGAGCACGATCCCGAGTACGTGCGGCTGGCTCCTCACCCTGTCAAAGTACAGGCTGGGCGCCACCACGGTGGCCCATGTCGACCCGAGGGTCTAATTTGGACCAGTGAGTTTTGGCACCGACAGCGAGCAGGCGCCGGCGGGATCGGTGCGAGTCGCCATGCTGACCCGGGAGTATCCGCCGGAGGTGTATGGCGGGGCCGGTGTGCATGTCACCGAGCTCACCGCCAGGCTGGGGAAGCTGTGTGAGGTGACGGTGCATTGCATGGGCGCGCCGCGCCATGGCGCCGTCGTTCATCGGCCTGATCCCGAGCTCTATGCCGCCAATGCCGCGCTGCAGATGATGTCGGCGCAGTTGCGGATGGCCGATGCGGTGGGTGCGGTCGAGGTGGTGCACTCGCACACCTGGTACGCGGGAATGGCTGGTCATCTCGCGGCGGCGCTCTATGGGATTCCGCATGTGCTCACCGCGCATTCGCTGGAACCGCGCAGGCCGTGGAAAGCCGAGCAGCTCGGCGGCGGATACCGGCTGTCGTCGTGGTCGGAACGCAATGCGATGGAGTACGCCGACGCCGTCATCGCGGTGAGCGAGGGCATGCGCCACGACGTGCTCGACGCCTACCCGGCGATCGACCCGGAGCGGGTTCATGTGGTGCACAACGGCATCGACGCGGGCATCTGGCATCCCGGTCCGCCTACGGGCGAGGAGATGCCGGTCCTGGAGCGGCTCGGGGTGCGCGCCGACCGGCCGATCGTGTCGTTCGTCGGGCGGATCACCCGGCAGAAGGGCGTCGGGCATCTGCTCGCCGCCGCCGCGGATTTCGACCCCGATATCCAGCTGGTGCTGTGCGCGGGCGCCGCCGACACGAGGGAACTCGAACTCGAGGTCGCTGCCGCCGTCGACGGGCTGCAACGCAAGCGCGGCAATGTGTTCTGGGTCAAGGAGATGCTGCCGACCGAGCAGGTCCGCCAGATCCTGGCCGCGTCAGCGGTGTTCGTCTGTCCCTCGGTCTACGAGCCGCTCGGCATCGTCAATCTGGAGGCGATGGCCTGCGCGACCGCGGTCGTGGCCTCCGATGTGGGTGGGATCCCCGAGGTCGTCGACGACGGGGTCACCGGACGGCTTGTGCACTACGACGCCACCGAAACGGAAGAGTACGAATACGGCCTGGCCGCGGCGGTGAACGCGGTGGCAGGCGACCCGGCCCTGGCGCTCCGCTACGGCGAGGCAGGACGGGCGCGGGCGATCGCGGAGTTCGACTGGGCGCGGATCGCCGAGCAGACCCTGGCGGTGTACCGGAGCGTGCTGCGGTAGTCGATCAGGTCGGGACGTAGGCCGACACCGTCACCGACGCGGTGACCTCGGTGATGTCCGGCAGATCCGCGATACGGGGATCGTCGGCGGGGGTGCCGTGGAAGGCGGACGGGCCCATCGCGATGACGTTCGTGACGTCGGCGCGGGCGAGTTTCATCGGGAACTCGACGAGGGTGTGGGTGGTGCGGGTGAAGGAGCCCGAGAGGGAATCGGCCAAACGGCGGTCCTTGTCGGGGTCGACGCGGACCATGTCGAGGGGGCCGACCAGCTCGTTCAGGTGACGGGCGGTGGGGGTGACGACAACGAAGCGGCCGCTAGGCGCAAGGACCCGGGCGACCTCGGCCGGGTTGCGCGGGGCGAAGACCGAGAGGACACCGGCGAGAGCGCCGTCGCGAATCGGGAGACCGCGCCACGCGTCGGCAAGTACCGCGGCCATCCGCGGATGCGCGCGAGCGGCTCTGCGGGCGGCCGGTTTGGCCACGTCCAAGGCGATGCCGGCCGACTCCGGCGCGGCGTCCAGCAGAGCGGCGAGGTAGTAGCCGGTGCCCGCGCCGACCTCGAGCACCGCGCTCGTGTCAGACGGGGTGTGAGCCGCGGCCGGGCCGTTGTGGGGCACTACGGCGCGGTCCGAGCTCATGATGTCCGTGGAGCCCGGGGTCGTGGCGCCGAAAGCCTGGGCGATCGCCGCGGCGATGGGCGCGAAGTGCCCGGCGCCCTGGAAGGCGGCGCGGGCGTCCAGCATGGCGGCGGTGTCGCCGGTCATCTTCGTCGACGCGCCGGTCAACAGCCCGACATAGCCCTGTCGGGCGATGTCGAAGCTGTGTCCGGTACCGCAGCGCAGCGCGCGTTCGCGCGGTTGCAGTTCGTCTCCGCACTCCGGGCAGGCCAGGAGTGCGGCCACCTCGGTGAGTGCGGTCAGCTGGTGACGCTCTTCAGCTCGTCACCGAGCGCCGCAGCCTCGTCCGGTGTGAGTTCGACGACCAGACGCCCGCCACCCTCGAGTGGAACCCGCATGACGATTCCACGACCTTCCTTGGTTGCCTCGAGGGGACCGTCCCCGGTACGGGGCTTCATGGCCGCCATCCTCTGCTCCCTCCAGATCTGCGCGGTCGAGTGCGCACCTGTTCTCTGGCTCGCCGGGTGTTCGGCGGGCCACACCGGTCCTATTCTTCCCTATTGCCGTCTCGGGCGGACACCTGAGTACGAAATGTGACTGCCGAGTCGGTTCCGTTCTGGGCCGCGCGCACCCAGCAAACCTCCAGGTGATCGTCCACCATCCCGGTCGCCTGCATGAGGGCATACGCCGTCGTCGGGCCCACAAAAGCGAAGCCCCGGCGCTTCAATTCCTTTGCCAGAGCAATGGATTCGGGTGTGGTGGCGGGCACATCCGCGATCGCCGCCGGGCGCGGGCGTGGCGCGGGCGCGAAGGACCACAGCAGCTCGTTGAGGCTCACCGGCAGGTCCCGGGCAACCTTGGCGTTGGCGATCACCGCGTCGATCTTGGCGCGGTTGCGGACGATGCCCGCGTCGGCCAGCAGCCGGGCGCGGTCGTCGTCACCGAACTCGGCGACCTTCGCGATCTCGAAGCCGGCGAACGCGGCCCGGAACGCCGGGCGCTTGCGCAGGACGGTGATCCAGGCCAGCCCGGACTGGAACGCCTCGAGGCACAGCCGTTCGAACAGGGCGTCGTCACCGTGCAGCGGCTTGCCCCACTCGGTGTCGTGGTAGTCGCGGTAGAGCGGGGAGCCGGTCGACCACGGGCAGCGGATGAGCCCGTCGTCGAGCTCGGTCACGGCCGGTCCTGACCGGACGCCACCTGAGCCTGCCACTGGCGTACCTGTGCCAGCTCCAGCTCGAGTTCGTCGATGCGCTCGGCCAGCCTGCCCAGCGCCCAGTCGACCTCACCGGCCTTGTATCCGCGCACTACCTGCTGGAACCGCAACGCGCGCACATCGGCCCCCGTCACGGCCTGCGCGGGCAGCACCGTGGCCGTCGTGCCCTCGGGTAACGGGCCGAGTTCCTCTGACCGTCCGAACACGGCGCTCGCCAGGAGGAACAGCATGGCCGCCACCAACCCGACGATGAGCACGTATAGAAGCAGCGTAAGCACCCTGCCAGCCTACTGTTCCGCCTCCCCGAGAATTCAGGCCGGACTCAGGTGCGGGGTCGTTTGTGTCGGCGGCCGGTGGCGAGCAGTCGGGTCGTGTCAGCCCGTGCCCGGTGAGTTACCCATGTGCGGGCGAGATCAGGTGCCGGCCCATGGGCACCCGCTACAAGTGCCGCGTGGTATCGATGCCGAGGGACATGCCCGCCAGGCCGCGCTTGCGGACGGCCAGCTTGTCGGCGACCTCGCGCAGGGCCTTGGCGGCCGGGTTGTCCGGGTCGGTGAGCACGATCGGTTTGCCCTCGTCGCCGCCCTCGCGCAGGGCCTGCTCGATCGGGATCTGGCCGAGCAGCGGCACCGTCGCGCCGACCGCGCGGGTCAGGCGATCCGCGACGACCTGGCCGCCGCCGGAGCCGTAGAGCTCCATCCGGGAGCCGTCGGGCAGATCGAGCCAGGACATGTTCTCCACCACGCCCGCGATCCGCTGCCGGGTCTGCAGGGCGATCGCGCCCGCGCGCTCGGCCACCTCCGCGGCGGCGATCTGCGGGGTGGTGACGACCAGGATCTCGGCGCTGGGGATCAGCTGGGCGATGGAGATGGCCACATCGCCGGTGCCGGGCGGGAGGTCCAGCAGCAGCACGTCCAGGTCGCCCCAGAAGACGTCGGCCAGGAACTGCTGCAGCGCGCGGTGCAGCATCGGACCGCGCCACACCACGGGCGTGTTGCCCTGGGTGAACTGCGCGATCGAGATCATCTTCACGTCGTATGCCATCGGCGGCATGATCATCCGCTCGACCTGGGTCGGGCGGGCGTCGGTGCCGAGCATGCGCGGAATCGAGTGGCCGTAGATGTCGGCGTCGAGCACACCGACCGACAGGCCACGCTGCGCCAGCGCGACGGCCAGGTTGGCGGTGACGCTGGACTTGCCGACACCGCCCTTGCCGGAGGCGACGGCGTACACGCGGGTGAGCGAACCGGGCTGGGCGAACGGGATCACCGGCTCGGCCGAATCGCCGCGCAGCGACTTGCGCAGCTCGGTGCGCTGCTCGTCGCTCATCACGTCGAGGTCGACGGTCACCGCACCGGCGCCGGGCACGTCGGCGACGGCCTTGGTGACGCGCTGGACGATCTCGGTCCGCAACGGGCAGCCGGACGTGGTCAGATACACCTCGACGTGCACATCACCGCTGTCGGCGATGGCGATCGACTTGACCATGCCCAACTCGGTGATCGGCTTGCGGATCTCCGGATCGTCGACCTTCGCGAGCGCCGCCCGCACATCCGCTTCCGTCATCACTGGCATATGCCCGATTTTATGCTGCCGGCAATTCGAGCACGGTCCTGGGGCTGATAGGCGCTGTTCACCGCGTCTCGGCCCGGTTCCGCTCGACCGCGGCGGCGAAATCCGGGTGCGCGGAAACGATCAACTGGTCCGCGTCCTGGTTCATCCACACGTCCGCGAAGAACCCGGATCGGCACCATGCCAGCAAAGCCACCATCAAGGCGAGCGGCATACATCCGGGCACAACGGCGAACCCCAACGGTATGTAGAACTGACTCAGCTCGAGCGACACCGCGGTGACAAGTGCCGCGATCGTCAGCGCCACCACGAGCAGAGCTGCCAGCGTGATCCAGCGGGACCGCCTGATCTCCTGTCGGCAGAATTCGCAGACCGGGCAGGAGAATCTGAGCCTCGCCACTACCGGGTCCTGCTGGAAGAACGGCACCGCGGACTTCACCAGCAGCCGCGCGGTCGGCAATTCCGAGAGTGGCCCGGCGGAATTCACCGCGAAGTCACGATGTCCGATGGCAGGCAGTCCGTGCTCGCTACACACCTCGGGCATCCGCTCGGCCAGCACCAGCTCCATGGGCCCCGGCGTGGTGAAGATCGGTAGCCAGTCCGGGTTGACCTCGGTGTCGAAAACGACCTGTTGCCGGGATGTCATGACAGCCAGCCCCGCTGGTTTCGTTCGCGGAAATACTGGTCGTCGTCGTCCTCGTCATCCGGGGTGACAATGCGCTCGCGGTTGGGCCTGCGGGTTCCGGGAACCACAGTGCTCGCAGCCGGTGCGGGCGCCGATGGGGGCGGCTGGTCCGCGACCGGCTCCGACCCGAGCTCGTCCGCGACCGGCTGCGACCTGAGTCGCAGCAAGTCCGCTTCGCCCTGTTCTGCCAGCCGCTGCCGCTGCTCATCCGACATACCGGCGAACTGAGCCATCGCGGCGGGCATCGTCTGATCGGCAACCCGGTTGAAAGCCTCACTGTGCAGCAGGTCGTGGGCGCTGCCCTTCCCCTCGAGGATCCCGCGCAGCTGATTCTTCAACTGCGGATCCGTGGCGTTGTCCATCAGTACCCGCAGCGCTCTCGACAGCTGCCGTGAGACTCCGATGTCACCGCGGGCCAGGTCGTGAATCGGCTCAGGCGCGTTCACTCAGGCTCCCGGGTGGTCGTAGTTCACGGTGGGCAGTACCGGCAAGTCAGCACTCTCGACCACAGCGACCACGCCGAAACCGACACCGGCGATACCTTCGAGGGCTGCGTACCCGGAGTTGAAACCCTGGACCAGGAGGTTCCATTCCTTGATGACCTGGAGCGTGGTCAGGGTGGCAGCGGCGACCAGGGCCGCGGTCGCGACAATGCCGACGCCGGAGGCGGCGGCGACCCTGACCGCGACCCACTCGATGAAGGCGATGGCGCCGTAGTCCAGCACTGCCTGCAGTGCGTTACTCATCGCTGTCGAGATGTGGTACGCGGACTCGGCGAAACGCTTGATTTCGTCGGCCATGTCCTTCAGCGGATCGACCTGGGCGGAGATAGCGGCCGTGAGCTCGGTGAAATAGGACTGGGCGCTCGTCGCCGCGTTTCCGTCCCACGTCGTGTCGACCGCGGCCGCGGCGGACTTGACCGATTCGGAGAAGGACGAACTGTAGGCGGCGAGGTTCTCCACGGCCTTGCCGGCTTTCTGCAGCGCCTCCCAATCACCGGAGATCTTGCTGGTGACCCACTTGAGCGGGTCGGTGCCGACAACGCTTGCACACCACGTGTTCACCCAGTAGCTCGGGGAGACGGCGTTGGAGGTAATGAGGAACTCGATCTTGTCGCTGAGCGGATCCTCGAGCGCGGGCTCGGTCAGGTGCTCGGCCGGGGCAGTCGTCATGACTGACCACCCGCGGGATAGGTCCGGTCCAGCTCATCGGCCAGCGCCTTGTCGGTGGTGCGGTACACCTGCGCCACCTTGGTCAGTTCGGTCGCCGCGGCCTCGGCGAGTGTGCCCAGTGTGGCGTAGTTCGGCGCCAGTTTGCCGTGCGCCTCGGCGACGGCGCTCAGCCCGGTCCGGATCAGCCCGCCGTCGCCCCACACCGTGTTGTCCAGGACCAGCCACTTCTCCAGATAGGTCGCGACATTCGCGTTGGCTTCGGCGAGTGTCTTCAAACTCGCGGCGAACGTGTCCACCGCGGTGGGATCAACCTTGAAAGTCTCCGACATCGAGCCCCCTGTCCCGGCGGCGAACCTGACGCCGCGCGAATGTCAGAGCACTTTCACATAAGTGGCTCGCGCAGTGCAACCACGCCTTGCCGGGGGCCGACCTGGCCGCCACTCGGCAGCGGCCCTACCGGTGCCTCAGATGCGGGGGAGATCCGACGGTTTGGGAGCGAGCCCGCTCGAGTACGAGCCCGACCACGCCATCACGTTGGCGACGTAGGCCATCGAGTTGTTGTAGCGCAGGATCGCCTTGGACTGCTGGGACAGGTCGCGCATGTTCAGTCCGCCGTCGCACAGGTAGCGGCCCGCGGTGAGGGCGGCGTCGAACAGGTTCTGCGGGTCGGCGACGCCGTCACCGTTGCCGTCGGCGGCGTAGCGGTGCCAGGTCTCGGGCAGGAACTGCATGGGGCCGATGGCGCGGTCGTAGCCGCCGAGGCCGTCGAGCTCGCCGCCGTCGCTGTCGTAGATGACGTTGTTGCCGTACAGGCTGCCGTCGAGGACCGGACCGTAGACGGCCTTGATCGGGTTGCCGTCGGCGTCGGCTTTGCCGTAGGCGTGGGTGGATTCGACGCGGCCGATGCCTGCCAGCAGCGACCAGGACATCCCGCAGTGCGGATTCTCCACGGCCAGTTGCTCTTCGGCGGTCTGGTAGGCGGCGACCGCGATACCGGGAATGCCGAGCGGGCCTGCGGGGAGATCGGAGGAAGCCCGATCATCGCGCAGCGCAACGGTTTTCACCACCGGGTCGGCGGAGGGTGACTGACGAGCCTCCGCGTGCGCGACCTCGGCGATGTCGGCCTGGGGTGCCGAGACGAGCTCGGACGCAACCTCCGGTTCGACACCGGGCAGGTCGTGCTCGACGGCCGCCGTGCTTGCGATGGTCGTCGCGTCGGTGGCCGCGGCGGTAACGGCCACGAGTCCGGCGGGGACCAATCCGGTCAATGCGATGAGCGAGCTACGGCGAACCGTCGTAGCAGGCTGTTTCCGATGACGACCCACTGTGTGGTGCCCTCCTCAACCGTGTTGGATGAGAAGAGATTACCGCACCCGAGACCTTTTTGTTACCCCTCTGTGATCTGAATATCGGTTTGATTTCTACGGGGCTGCCGGGGCGGGCGGCAGCGGGATGACGATGTTGAACGGCAGCGTGATCCCGGGCTGCTGGGTCGGCGCCACGGGGGCGGGCTCTGCGGGCGCGGCCTCGGCGGGCGCGGGCTCCTCGGTCGGCGCGATGCCCGGTTCGGGCGTCTTCTCCGGTTCCTCGGGCGCGGGCGCCTCGGCGGGTGCTGGCTCGCCGGTCGCGGCGGGCGTACACACGGGCGCGGTGGCCTGCTGCTCGGGCTGTGCCGGATCCTTCGGCGCCGCGGCACCGTAGGTCTGCTCGACCGGGCGCTTCTCCTCCACGAGCGGGTTCGGCATCTGGGCGGGCACCGGGTCGCTCACGCAGACCTCGGGCGCCGGGGCCACCGGCGCGGGGCAGAAGATGCCGCAGGGGATCGGCGGCAGGCCGGGCAGCGTGATCATCACCTGCGTCGGCGTGGTGACCTTCGGTGTATTCGGCGGCAGCTGATTGGTCGTCGACGGCGGCGCGGCGGTGACCGGCGCGTCGGTGGCGGCGGCCAGCACGTTGGGCGAGACCAGCGGCGCGCTGCCCGGCGGCACGATGTCGGGGGAGATGGTCACCTGGCTCGGCGCGCCACCGGTCCTGTACGCCGCCGACCAGCTCAGCACATTGGCCGCGTAGGACATCGAGTTGTTGTAGCGCAGCACCGCCCGCAGCTCCTGGGACGCCTCGCGCAGGTTCATGCCACCCGAGCACAGGTACTTGCCCGCGGCGAGCGCGGCGTCGAAGACATTGTGCGGATCGGCCGTGCCGTCCCCGTTGCCGTCGGCGGAGTACAGCGCCCAGGTGCTCGGCAGGAACTGCATGGGGCCGACCGCGCGGACGAATCCGCCGTCGGCTTCCTTGATGATCTCGTTGCCCGGCAGTGTGCCGTCGAGCGCCGGGCCGAAGATCGGGGTGGTCGAGGTGCCCGCCGCGTCGGTGCGGCCGCTGCTGGCGTGCCCGGATTCGATGCGGCCGATGCCCGCCAGCAGGTTCCAGGTGAGCCCGCAGCCCGGCTGCGCGGTCTCCATCGCCAGTTCGGCATTGCGGTAGGCGGCGAGCACGATCTCCGGGATGCCCAGCGCGCCGCTGCCGGCTGGTAGCGAAATGCTGTGCAGCGGAACGGTTCCGGCGAAAGGCGCCAGGTTGTTCGCCGACGGTGTGAGCGCGCGCAGCTTGCGCGGCGCCTCCTGCGCGATCGGCAGCAGGCCGACGATCTCGGACGGATCGGTCGCTGGGGTGTCCTCGGTGGTGCTCGCCGTCGCGGCCAGCAGCGCTTCCGGCGCGGTCGGCGCGGTGCTGGGAGTCGCGGTCTGCACGGTCGACCCGGAGGCGACGAGTCCAGCGACGACAAGGGCCGACATCGTTATCGGAGCAGAGATTCGCACGGCCACACCAACCCTTTACGTCGAAGCAGCGGGCCGCAGAGTCCCCCTCCGGCCCGCCCGGAACAACGTGATCCAGGTTACCTACCGGTCAGGTAGTTGTAGAGCATTTCCGGTTACTCGTCTGAATCACCTGGCGAAACCGGGGCAGGAGAGGGCGTTTGACCGGAGGTTTTCTTGCGGATGGCTTTTCGCTTTTTGTCCGTCTTCGGCGCGCCGTCCGGTGTCGTGACCGCGTCGATCCGGTCGAGCACCTCCTTGATCTCCTCGAGCTCGCGGCGCAGGTAGTCGCGGGTGGCGACATCGCCGACGGCGAGGCGCAGCGAGGCCAGCTCGCGGGCCAGGAATTCGGTGTCGGCCTTGGTCTGTGCCGCCCGGCTGCGGTCCTCTTCCAGGGAGACCTTGTCGCGGTTGTCCTGCCGGTTCTGGGCCAGCAGGATCAGCGGCGCCGCGTAGGCGGCCTGGGTGGAGAACGCCAGGTTGAGCAGGATGAACGGGTACGGGTCCCAGCGCAGCGCGACCACGAACACATTGAGGATGATCCACACGATGACGACCACCGTCTGGATCGCCAGATATCGTCCCGTCCCGAGGAACCGGGCGACCTTCTCGCTGCTGCTCGCGAACGCCTCGGAATCCCAGTCGAGGGAAAAGCGCGAGCCGACCGGCGTTTCCAGCCGCTGACGGGCCGGGTTCTTCTCACTCACGACGCGCCTCCCTCCGCACGGAGCATGCTCGCCTCGGCATGGGCGGACGGTGGCTCCTCTTCTTCGCGCCAGTCCTCGGGCAGCAGGTGATCGAGGACATCGTCGACGGTGACCGCGCCGAGTAGATGATTCTCCGCGTCGACGACCGGACCGCACACCAGGTTGTAGGTGGCGAAGTAGCGGGTCACCGCCGACAGCGGCAGATCCGGTGACAGCGGCGACAGGTCGGTGTCGACGATGCCGCCGACCAGGTGCGCCGGCGGTTCTCGCAGCAGCACCTGGATGTGGACACAGCCCAGATACCGTCCCGTCGGGGTCGCTGTCGGCGGCCGGACGACGAACACCATCGAGGCGAGGGCCGGGGTGAGATCGGGGTCGCGGACCCGGGCCAGCGCCTCGGCGACGGTGGTCGACGGGCTGAGCACGATCGGTTTCGGCGTCATCAGACCGCCCGCGGTGTCGGGGGAGTGCGCCAGCAGCCTGCGGACCGGCTCGGATTCCTCCGGATCCATCAGGGCCAGCAGCGATTCCGCTTCGCTCTCGGGCAGTTCGCCGAGCAGGTCGGCGGCGTCGTCGGGGTCCATCGCCTCGAGTACGTCGGCGGCGCGGCGCACCTCGAGATGGCCGAGCAGATCGACCTGGTCGTCGTCGGGCAGCTCCTGGACGACATCGGCGAGGCGTTCGTCGTCGAAGGCGATCGCCACCTCGATGCGGCGCTTCTCCGGCAGCTCGCGCAACCGGTGGGCGACGTCGGCGGCGCGCAGCCCCTCGAACTGTTCGAGCAGGGTGGTGACGTCCTGACCCGGCCTGCCGACCACGGCGGGTGTTATGCCCTCGACCTGCGACCAGTCGACCACGTGCACGGTGCGGCGGCGCCCGATCCGGCGATGCCCGCGCACGGCGACCCGGCCGACCACCCAATCCCTGGTCCTGGTCTGCTCGATGCCGAGATCGGCCACGTAGACATCGATGCCGTTCAGATCAGGCAGGCCGGGATCGTTCACCCGCACCTGGGAGTCCACGATCTGGGCCATGGCCAGCAGCTCGCCGGGGCGCTGCGCGAATCGCCGCAGGCTCACGGTGCCGGTGTTCAGGGTGACGATGCCCGGCTCGATCGCGGTCACCCGCAGCATCGGCACGAAAATCCGCCGCCGGGTGACCAATTCGACGACCATGCCGTGCACCCGCGGCTGCTGGCGCCCGTGCCGCACGGCCACGACGACGTCGCGGACCCGGCCGATAGACTCGCCGTCCGGACCCAGCACCGTCAGACCGGCGAGCCGGGCGACGTACACCCTGGTGGTTGCCATGACCCTCAGGCTAGGCCACACGAGGAGGAGCCCATGAAGCCCCGCCGATCAGTGCTTGCCGTCCCCGGCAGCAACCCCAAGATGATCGCCAAGGCCAAAGGCCTGCCGGTGGACGAGGTCTTTCTCGACCTCGAGGACGCCGTCGCGCCCGGCGCCAAGAGCGCGGCGCGGGCGAATATCGTCGCCGCGCTGAACGAACCGGGCTGGGGATCGCAGCTGCGGGTGGTCCGGGTCAACGACTGGACCACCGAGTGGACCTACGCCGATGTGATCACCGTGGTCGAGGGCGCGGGCGCGGTGCTCGACGCGATCCTGCTGCCCAAGGTGACCGACGCGAGTCAGGTACAGGCGCTGGATCTGCTGCTGACCCAGCTGGAGAAGGCGAGCGGGCTCGAGGTCGGGCGGATCGGGATCGAACCGCAGCTCGAGAACGCCATGGGCCTGCGCAATATCGACGCCATCGCGACCGCGAGCCCGCGCGTGCAGGCGCTGGTGTTCGGCCCTGCCGACTTCATGGCCAGTATCAATATGCGCACGCTGGTGGTCGGCGAGCAGCCGGAGGGCTACGACGTCGGCGACGCCTACCACCACATCCTGATGACCATCCTGCTCGCCGCCCGCGCGCACGGCATCCAGGCGATCGACGGTCCGTACCTGCAGGTCCGCGATGTCGACGGGTTCCGGCGGGCGGCCGGGCGCACCGCCGCACTGGGTTTCGACGGCAAGTGGGTGCTGCACCCCGACCAGATCGACGCGTGCAACGAGATCTTCAGTCCGCGCCACAGCGATTACGACCGCGCCGAGCTGATCCTGGAGGCCTATGCCTTCCACACGTCCGAAGCGGGCGGCGCGCGCGGCGCCGTCATGCTGGGCGATGAAATGATCGATGAGGCCAGCGCGAAGATGGCGCAGGTCATAGCGGAGAAGGGCCGAGCTGCCGGAATGACGCGCACAACGCGTTTCACTCCGCCACAGCCGGTCCAGAACTAGCAGAATGGGACTATGACGAATCCCTTGGGCAACCCGAATCGCGGACGGCAGGCGTTGCCGACGCCGCCGTCGGGCTGGCCGGTCGGCTCGTATCCGACCTACGCCGAGGCGCAGCGCGCGGTCGACTACCTGGCCGACGGGCAGTTCCCGGTGCAGGATGTGACCATCGTCGGCGTCGACCTCATGCAGGTGGAGCGGGTGCTGTACCGGCTCACCTGGGGCAAGGTCATCGGCGGCGGCGTGGTCTCGGGCGCCTGGCTCGGCCTGTTCCTCGGACTGCTGCTGAGCCTGTTCACCACCACCGGCGGTGCGCTCGGCCCGCTGGTCGTCGGCCTGGTCGGTGGCATCGTGTTCGGCGTGATCACCACCTCGATCCCGTACGCGGCCACCAAGGGCCAGCGCGACTTCGCCTCGTCCATGCAACTGGTCGCTGGCCGCTACGACGTCCTGTGCGACCCGAAGACCGCCGAGCGTGCCCGCGACATGCTGGCCCGATTGGCCCTGTGACGCAATGGATGTGGTGAATTCGGTCCGCACCGCGGTGCTGGACCATTACGGCGTCGACCGTGGGCAGGTCGACTCGGCCTCGGTCACCTTCCTCGGGTTGGAGCCGATCGAGATCCTGCGCATCCCGGGCGATGACGCGATCCATTACGCGACACTGGGCGGATCACGCCATCCGATGGGCGATCCGGCCGACCTGCTCGCCGACCCCGTGCGCGGCCCGCGCGCCGAGCTGGTGCTGACGCTGCTGGCGAGCGCGGGTCCGCAGGCCGGTGTCGCGCGCACGCTGGGCGTCCTGGTCGCGACGCCGTCGGTGGAAGGCGTTGTGCTGCAAGCCGACGCGCTGCTTGACCTGGGCGAACCGCTGTGGCACAACGCCACCTTCACCGCGGTCCTGCTCGGCGAGAGCGACATCACCGAGGTGGCGCTGCCCGAACCCGCCGATCCGGTGCGGTATCTCAGCGTCACCCCGATCACCGCGACCGAGGCCGCCTGGGTGCGGGTGCGCGGTGCGCAGGCGCTGCGCGACGCCTGGTCCGAGGCCGGTATCGATGTGCGCGACCCCGCTCGCGGCGCGGTGAATCTCTAGATCCACTTGTTGCGGCGGAAACTGCGGAACAGCGCGGCGCACAACCCGACCATGATCGCCACCACCACCGGGTACGCCCACGGCTGGTGCAGTTCCCACATGTAGTCGAAGTTCATGCCGTAGACGCCGGCGATCATGGTCGGCACCGCGGCCATGGCCGCGTAGGCCGCGATCTTGCGCATGTCGGTGTTCTGCTGGACGCTGATCTTGGCCAGCGCCGCGTTGACCAGGCCGTTCAGCGATTCGTCGAAGTAGGCGATGTGCTCGGTGACATTGGTGTGGTGGTCGGCGACGTCGCGCAGATAGCGGCGAATCTCCTTGGGCACCGGCAATTCCTGGTTGTGCACCAGCGATTGCAGCGGCAGCCCCAGCGGCGCGACCGCGCGGCGCAGTTCGACCACTTCCCGCTTGAGCTGGTAGATCGCGCCGATGCCGACCTTCGAGGTGGGGGTGAACACCGCCTCCTCCATTTCGTCGATGTCGGACTCGACCGACTCCGACACGTCGACATAGGAATCGACCACATGGTCGGCGACGGCGTGCAGCACTGAGAGCGGACCGAGCCGCAGCTGATCCGGCCTGCCCTCCAGTTCGTGGCGGACCCCGGCGAGCCCGGTGTGCTCGCCGTGGCGCACGGTGATCGCGAAATGCGGACCGGTGAAGACCATGATGTCGCCGGTCTCGACGATCTCGCTGATGGCGTGGATGTCGTGCTCGATATAGCTGACGGTGCGCATGACCAGGAAGAGGGTGTTGTCGTAGCGCTCCAGTTTGGGGCGCTGGCGGCCGTGCACCGTGTCCTCGACGGCCAGCGGGTGCAGGTCGAAGATCTGGGCGACATCGGCCATCTGCCCCTCGTCCGGATCGTGCAGGCCGAGCCAGACGAACCCGTCCTCGGTCTCGGCCGCCTCGGTCAGCGCCTGCTGCGGGGTGAAGTGCCCGGGCAGCCGCCTGCCGTCGACGTAGACGCCGCAGTCGACGATGGCGCGCGCCGTCGGAACGGGGATCCGCGGCCGCGGTGACCCCGGCCTGCTCGGCCCGCGAAACGACGGCATCGGCGGTAGGGAGGGCACGACCTGGATGCTACGGCCAACTGCCGAGTCGGCCCAGGACTGCGCACCCGCCGAGACCGCACTGTAAGACTGAGGGTGTGCGCATCGATCTGCATACCCATTCGACCGCCTCCGACGGCACGGACAGCCCGGCCGAGCTGGTGCGTCGCGCCGCGGCGGCCGGCCTCGACGTCGTCGCCATCACCGACCACGACACCACCGCGGGCTGGGCCGAGGCCGAGGCGGCGCGTCCGCCGGGGCTGACGCTGGTGCGCGGCATGGAGATGTCGTGCCAGGGGATGGGGGAGGACGGCAGGCCCGTCCCGGTGCACCTGCTGGCGTACCTGTTCGACCCCACCGACGCGGGTTTCGCCGGGGAACGCGAACGGCTGCGCGCCGAACGGGTGGCCAGGGTGCGCGCGATGGCCGACAAGATGGTGGCCGACGGCCTGCCCATCGATCCCGACGCGGTGCTGGCCGATGCCGGTCCAGCGGCTGGCCGCCCGCATCTGGCGCGGGCGCTGGTCGCGGCGGGCGTGGTCGAGAGCGTCGACGCCGCGTTCCTGGAACTGCTCGCCCCGCACGGGCCGTACTACGCGGAGAAGGCCGACACCCCGCTGACCAGGGCGGTCCAGCTGATCGCCGCCGCGGGTGGCGTCAGCGTGGTGGCCCATGTGCGGGCCCGCAAGCGTGGCAGGCTGCTCGCGCTCGACGAGATCAGGGAGCTGGCCGCGCTCGGGCTGGGCGGACTAGAGATCGACCACCCGGACCACTCCGACGCCGATCGCGCCGTGCTGACCGATCTTTCGGCCGAACTCGGCCTGCTGCGGACCGGCTCCTCGGACTATCACGGCAGCAACAAGACCATCGAGATCGGTGCCTGCCGGACCGATCCCGAACAGTTCGAGGCGCTGATCGGCAAGGCGAGCGGGGTGCCGGTGATCGCCCCGTGACGCTGCTGCGCGGGCTCAGCGGCATCGTCGCGGGCGGGGTGGTCGTGCTGCTCTGCGTGGTGGCCGGTGCCGCGGTGATCGGTTCGCGCAGGGACTTTCCCGGGCCCGGCGCCGAATCGCTGACCTGGCATGTGCTGGCCGCGATCGTCGTCGTCGGCGCGCAGGTCTACGCCGACCGCAGGCGCGGGCCTGCGACGTTCGCCGGCGCGGCGGTAGTCCTGGTCACGGCCGGTGTATTGCTTTGGACACAATGGTGGGGCTGACGGCCACATAGTGGTTGCGCCCGGGTGAACTGTGCCCGAATATTTCTCTTTGTGAGCAACATCGAGACGGATGTTCTGATCCTCGGCGGCGGACCCGCCGGGCTTTGGGCCGCCGTCTCGGCCGCGGGGGCGGGCGCCAGGGTTGTCCTGGTGGACAAGAGTCGTTGCGGTTCCAGTGGTCCTGCGGTCTACGGCACCACCACCCTGTGGGACATCGCGCCCGGTCAGGCCAGGTCGAACGTGGTCGATCGGGCACTCGCGCGCGGCGGTGGTCTCGGTGACACCGCCTGGCTGCACCGGGTGATCGACGAGACCCATCGGCGCTTGCAGGTCTGGTCCGGTATCCGGCACCGGGTACCCGACACCGCGGGCGATGATCCGGTGGTCCACCTGGACGGCGCGAGCTATCTGCGCAGGCTGCGCCGCGGCGCCCTGGAAGCCGGCGTGCGCATTCTCGATCATCATCCGGCGCTGCATCTGCTCGTTGACCCGGCGGGCACGGTGGTCGGCGCCGCGGGCGTCCAGCAGCACAACAAGTTCCGGCCGTGGACCGTTCGCGCGGGCGCGGTGGTCCTCGCGACCGGTGGTTGCGCGTTCCTGTCCGGCGGAGCGGGCACCGACGTCGATACCGGCGAGGGCCTGCTGATGGCGGCCGAGGCCGGGGCCGAGCTGTCCGGCATGGAGTTCTCCGGCGCCTACGGTCTGGCTCCGGTGCTGTCGCGGGTGCATCCGAACCCGGCTGTCGCCCCTGGGCTCTCGGTGCACTTCGCCGTGCTCTACGACGAGTCGGGGATCGAACTCCCCGGCGCGTACCACCCGGCGGCGCTGGGCGCGCTCGCCGACGGCAGGCGGGTCTTCGCCGCGCTGCACGAGGTGCCCGACACGGTCCGGCACTGGCTCGGCAGGCACGGTGCGATCGACTCGGCGGGGCGGGTGCCCGTGCGCGCGGTGCTGGAGGGAACGGTGCTCGGGGCAGGCGGCCTGGCGTTGTCCGGCGCCGACTGCATGACCACCGTCCGCGGGCTCTTCGCCGCGGGCGCCGTCGCGGGCCGGGAAGTCGTCGCGGGCGCGGCGGGTGTGACCGGCGGCCTGCGCGGTGCGTGGGCGCTGGCCTCCGGAACCTGGGCTGGTGTGGGCGCGGCCGCCTTCGCGATGGTCACCGAGCGCGCCTCCAGCGCGCGCCCGGTGCCGGGAGCCGGCCTCGGTCCGCATGCCCACATCGATCCGCGGTCGGTGATCGGCCTGGTGCAGGAGCACACGCTGCCGCTGCGGCGCAGTTATCGGCGCAGTGCGGGCAGCCTGCGCGACAGTATCGCCGAGCTGGATACGATGTGGCCGGGCGCGCGGTTCGAACTGGGCGGCATCGGCGCTGGGCAGCTGCGGGCCAGGCAGGCGGCGGCCCTGCTCGCGGTCGCGCGGTGGGCGGGCTACAGCGCGCTCGTCCGCACCGAGAGCCGCGGCATCCACCGGCGCATCGACCATCCCGACGTGGTCGCGCACTGGCGGGTCCGGCAGCGCTGTGGCGGGCTCGACGACGTCTGGGTCCGCCGGGCCGATTCGCCCGATCCGTGGGACGGCGAGCTCACCGCGAGCCGACCCGCCGCGGTGTGATTGTTCACCGGATGTTCCGCGCCAGCTGCGAGTTTTCTCTAACGCCATGGCAATTCGGCGCCGTTACCCTCGACACATGACGCTCGACCGGATGACACACGGGACCGGTTTGGCAACTGGTGGGCAGGGCTGGCAGAATGTTGCGGATTCCCTACCCTTGCCACCGCCGGGTTCGGGGAACATGGTGACCCTTCGCCTCGCGACGCACCGTCGCGGTCTGGGGTCGACCCGTTTATCTGCCCGGACCACCCGTCCGGCTCCGCTCGGCGGATCAGTGCCGCGCCGCGCGACCGGTTTTCTCCGGTATTCGCCCTGGCTGCGCACCCCATGAGCGTCATGCAATTCCGTAATCCCGATATACCCGGCGGTAACCGTCCCCCGGTTGAGTCCGACTCGAGCAGGAGTGAAATCGTGTCACCTGTGACTGACGCACCGAATGCCACCGCGGCGCCCCAGGCCGATGACGCAGCGAGCCTTGCTGCCATCACCCACGACGAGATCTTCGCGGGTCACCTCGGCGGCAAGCTGTCGGTCGAGCTCAGTGCCCCGCTCGAGACCCAGCGTGATCTGTCCATCGCCTACACCCCCGGTGTCGCCCAGGTCAGCCGTGCGATCGCGGAGGACGCCGCGCTCACCAAGACCTACACCTGGACCGATCGCCTCGTGGTCGTTGTCAGCGACGGCACCGCCGTGCTCGGCCTCGGCGACATCGGCCCGCGGGCCTCGCTGCCCGTGATGGAGGGCAAGGCCGCGCTGTTCAAGAAGTTCGCGGGCCTGAACTCGATCCCGCTGGTGCTCGACACCACCGATCCGGACGAGATCGTCCAGACGCTGATCCACCTGCGCCCGAGCTTCGGCGCGGTCAACCTCGAGGACATCTCGGCGCCGCGCTGCTTCGAGATCGAGCGGCGCGTCATCGAGGCGCTGGACTGCCCCGTCATGCACGACGACCAGCACGGCACCGCCATCGTGGTGCTGGCCGCCCTCAAGGGCGCGGCCGCGCAGCAGGGCCGGGACATGTCGGCGCTGAAGGTCGTGGTGTCCGGTGCCGGTGCGGCCGGTGTGGCCTGCGCCAACATCCTGCTCGCCGCCGGCGTCCCCGATGTGGTCGTGCTCGACTCCAAGGGCATCGTGAGTTCCGGCCGCGGCGACCTCAACGAGGTGAAGGCCGAGCTGGCCGCCCGCAGCAACCCGCGCGGTCTGACCGGTGGCGCCGCCGAGGCCCTCGCCGGTGCCGACGTGTTCCTCGGCCTGTCCGCGGGCACCATTCCCGAGGAGCTCATCGCCTCGATGGCGCCGAAGTCGATCGTGTTCGCCATGTCGAACCCGGACCCGGAGATCCACCCCGAGGTGGCCGCCAAGTACGCCGCGATCGTGGCGACCGGCCGCAGCGACTTCCCGAACCAGATCAACAACGTGCTCGCCTTCCCCGGCGTGTTCAAGGGTGCGCTGGACGCGGGCGCGCGCCGGATCACCGAGGGCATGAAGGTCGCCGCGGCCGACGCCATCTTCGGTGTCGTCGCCGACGAGCTGTCCGTCGACCGGATCATCCCCAGCCCGCTGGACCCGCGCGTCGCTCCGGCGGTCGCCGAGGCCGTGGCCGAGGCCGCCCGCCGCGAGGGCGTCGCCTAGTCAGCAGTCACCCGGAAGCGCCCCGTTCCCCGGAACGGGGCGCTTCCGCGTTGTCTGGGATCATCGAGTGATGACCACGATCACCGTGCAGCTGCCCGACGAGGTGCACGCCCAGCTCGCCGACGCCGCCGATGCCGATGGCCTGTCGATGAACGCGGCCGTCGTGACGGCTGTTCAGGAGTGGATTCAGTCGCGGGCCCAGCGGATACAGGAGCGCGCCCGGATGCAGCAGGTACTGGCGGCAGATCCGCACTTGCGCGCACTGCTCGGCGACGACTGATCACCGCTCGAGCGGCACGTCGGCAACGGCCCGGCGGACCCGCGCTGATCGGCCTGGACTACTCCGTGACAAGTGCCACGTCGGTGCCGGCGACCGTCCCTCGCGCGAGTCGTCCACTGCCCGGCGCGCTGACCCAGACCGCCGCGGCCAGGATCGCGTCGAGCACCAGCGCGAGCACCGCCACCAGCAGCGCGCCGACCAGTACCAGGTCGTAGCGGTAGAGGCCGATGCCGTCGAAGATGTAGCGGCCGAGCCCGCCAAGGTTGACGTAGGCGGCGATGGTCGCGGTGGCGACCACCTGCAGCGTGGCGCCGCGCAACCCGCCCAGTATCACCGGTAGGGCGTTGGGGATCTCGACCCGGAACAGGATCTGCCGCTCGGTCATCCCCATCGCGCGCGAGGCGTCGACGACATCGGCGGCCACGTTGGCAATGCCCGCGTACGCGCCGGCCAGCAGCGGCGGAACGCCGACGGTGATCAGGGCGAGCAGCGGCGGGATCAGCCCGAGCCCGAGCAGCAGCACCAGGAAGGTGAGCAGACCCAGCGTCGGCAGCGCGCGCATGGCATTGGCGAAACCGACCAGCAGCGCGCTGCCCCGCCGGGTGTGCCCGATGACCAGACCCAGCGGCACCGCGATCACCGCCGACAGCGCGACGGCGAGGAAGCTGTACCAGAGGTGCTGCAGCAGACGCTGATCGATACCGGCGGGCCCACCCCAATTCGCGCCATCGGTGAGATAGCTCCACGCATCGACGAACAGATTCATGGCGCGTCCTCCCGCCCAGCTCTGTCGCGCGCCGTGGTCACGTGCGCTGCCGGCTCCCGCGGTCGTGCCACGCGCGCGTCGGCGCGGGTCCACGGTGTGGCGAGCCTGCCGAGCAGGAATACCAGCCGGTCGAAGATGAGCGCGAGCATGAGCGTGACGATGATGCCCGCGACGATCTGGTCCGGGTAGTCGCGCTGATAGCCCTGGGTGAACAGCTTGCCGAGCCCGCCGACGCCGATCAGCGCGCCCACCGACACCATCGCGATATTGGTGACCACCACGACGCGCAGCGTCGAGACGAACACCGGCAGCGCCAGTGGCATGTCGACGGTGAGCGTGCGGCGCAGCCTGCCGAATCCGATCGCATCGGCCGCGTCGACCACACCGGCGGGCACGGTATCCAGCGCGGTCGGCACCGCGATCAGCAGCAGCGCCGTCGAATACACGGTCAGCGCGATGATGACGTTCAGCGGATCGATCGCCGAGATGCCGACCAGCGGCGGGATGATCACGAACAGCGCCAGCGAGGGAATGGTGTAGGCCAGGCTCGACGCCGTCGTGGTGATCCGCCTTGCCCAGTCGCGGGCGTGGATCACCGCGCCGAACGGGATCGCGATCGCCAGTCCGAGCAGTAGCGGCACCAGCGCGAGCACCAGGTGGGTGCGGGTGATCGCCATGATGCCGGCGAAGTTGTCGATCAGGTATCGCACGGGACATCCTGGTCGAAGAACTCCCGGTTCCGCCGCGCGTCCTCGATGCCACGCTGCTCGGCGAGCTGGGTGAGCACGTCGACGGCCAGCAATCCGCCGCGCACGGCACCCGTGTCGTCGACGGCGACGCCGATGCCCGACGGCGAGGAGATCGCCGCGTCCAGCGCCTGCCGCAGGTCACCGTCCGGGGTGAACAGCGAGCCGCCCGCGGACAGGCTCGCCGCCAGGGACTTTCCGGCGCGGACCGCCTCGACCCCGGTGACATCCACCCAGCCGCCCGGCTTGCCGTCGGCGTCGACCACCAGCGCCCATTCGCCCTGTGCCAGCCGCAATCCGGCGACCCCGTCGGCCTCGACGGTCCGGATCGGCGCCAGCGCGACGGCATCGGCGGTGCGGAACGACAGCGCGCGGTAGCCGCGATCCCGGCCGACGAACCCCGCGACGAAATCGGTGGCAGGCTGGGCGAGGACCCGCTCGGGCGCGTCGAACTGCTGCAACACCCCACCGCGCCCGAACACCGCGATCTGGTCGCCGAGGGTGATCGCCTCGTCGATATCGTGGGTCACGAACACGATCGTCTTGTGCAGTTCGGCCTGCAGCCGCCGCATCTCGGACTGCAACTCCGCCCGCACCACCGGATCGACGGCACTGAACGGCTCGTCCATCAGCAGCACCGGCGGATCGGCGGCCAGCGCCCGCGCCACCCCGACACGCTGCTGCTGACCACCCGAGAGCTGCGCCGGATACCGTTCGGCCAGAACACGATCGAGACCGACCCGGTCGAGCACCGCCAGCGCGGCGGCGCGCGCGGACTTGCGGGACGCGCCGAGCAGCATCGGCACCGTGGCCACATTGTCGATCACCTTGCGATGGGGCAGCAGCCCGCCGCTCTGGATCACATAGCCGATGCCGAGGCGCAGCCGCACCGGGTCGACCGTCGCGATATCGCGGCCGTCGATCGTGACGGTGCCCGCGCTGGGATTCACCATCCGGTTGATCATCCGCATCGAGGTGGTCTTGCCGCAGCCGGACGGGCCGACGAACACGGTGAACGAGCCCGATTCGATCCGCAGATTCAGCGCGCGGACCGCCTGGGTGCCGTCCGGATAGGTCTTCTCGATACCGCGGAATTCGATGTCGGACAAGGGTTCTCCTAGCGCCTCGAGAGCGCCTAGGCGATGGGGGCGTTGAGCCCCTGCGCGGTGATCCAGGCGAGTGCGGCGGCCTTCGGTTCGATCTTGCTGTCCCCCGAGACGGCCGTGTTCAGGGAGATCAGCTCGGTGGTGGTGAGTTTTGCCGACACTGCGTCGAGCACCGCCACCGCTTTGTCGGTCTTCTTGGCGGCATTGAACAGCGGCACCACGTTCTGGGCCGCGAAATTGTTCTTCGGATCGGCGAGGACGACGAGGTTGTTCTGTGCGATCGCGGGGGAGGTGGTGAAGATATCGGCCGCGGTGACCTGGCCCTCGACCAGCGCGCGCACCGTCGCGGGCCCGCCGCCGTCGGCGATCGGCACGAAATCGGCGTCGCCGATCTCGAGGCCGTAGGTCTTCTTCAGGCCGGGCAGGCCGCCGGGCCGCTGCGCGAATTCCGCGGGCGCGCCGAATGTCACGTCGGCCGAATGCGGGGCCAGGTCGGCGATGCTGCGCAGGTTCCACCGGTCGGCGGTCTCGCGGGTGACGACCACCGCGTCGGAGTCCTGGCCGGGGGCCGGCGTCGCGATGGCCAGGTCGCTGCCGAGGGCGGCGGTCAGCGCCGCGTTCACCTCCGGCTCCGCGGTGGCGGTGGCGTCGGAGTCCAGGTACTGCAACAGGTTTCCGGTGTACTCCGGGATGAGCGAGATCGCGCACTGGCGTAATGCGGGGATATAGGCCTCGCGACTGCCGATGTTGAACTTCGTGTCGACCTTGAAGCCGTTGATCCGCAGGACCTCGGTGTAGATGTTGGCCACGGTCTCGGACTCGGGGAAATTGGCCGAGCCGATGATCAGGGCGTCGCTGGCGCAATCACCCTTGGCGGCCAGCGGATCGGAGTTGCCGCACGCGGAGACGATCATGGCGGCGGCCAGCGCGACAGCGGCTGCCAGCACCCGGCCCGCCCGTGCCGCGAGGCGGCGTGCCGGGCGGCGTTGTCTATGCGAAGAGGAGGAGAACGCGGTTTTCACTGGTGTCCTTCCGGCAAAGGCGGGCAGTGCGCTGTGCATGCGACCCGGGGGCCGCAGGTACATTCTGGTTGGTAATACTGCCCGCGTCGCGCCGAATTGCGTGGGTTGACCGCAAATACAGGAAGTTGGTGTCGCGGGATGGTGGCGGGTGCGGTGCGCCGGACAGTCGCTGCGCTACTGGTCACTACCTGGTCTTTCGCCGCCGTTTCCTGTGCGGCTGACGAGGCGCGGACGGTGGTCGCGGTTGGCGCTGATTCCTCGGCCGAATCGATTGTGCTCGCGGAGATCTATTCACAGGCACTGGCTCGGACCGGTACCGAGACCACTGTCGTCCGCGGCTCGACCTCTCCGGCCGCTGATCTCGACGCGGGCCGGATCGCGGTGCTGCCCGCCCGCGACGGTGGACTGCTCGATCGCTGGAACCCGTCCGCGCAGGCGCGCACACCCGAGGCCGTGGTGGCCGCCGTCAATGCCTCGCTCCCGCAGGGTCTGTCGGTCTCCGACGCCGCCGACGGGACCGACCTGCGGTCCCGGCTGTTGGTCACCGAGGAGTTCGCGAGCCGCGACGGCGTGCGCACGGTCGCCGCGCTCGTCCCGCGCTGTGCCGAGTTGAAAGCTGGTTACGCCGAGCTACCCGGACTCGCCGGCGCCGCGCCGTCACCGGGCCTGATCTCCGGCTGCGCTTTCGCCACGACCACGCACTACCCCGATCCGCAGGAGCTGCGAAAAGCTGTGCAGGACGGGGAGATCCAGGTGGGAATCGTCAACGGACCACCGGCCGACGCCGATTCGGCGGGGCTCGTAGTCCTCGACGACCCGAAATACGCGCTGCGCGCCCAGAACCTGCTCGCCGTCTACCGCTCGGGCATCTTCGACCGCGCTCAGCTGAAGAAGCTCAACTACGTCGCCGGTGAACTCACCACCGAGGGCCTGGTCGACCTCGTGCGCCAGGTCGACACCGGTACCGACCCGGCCGCCGCCGCGCGCGCCTGGCTCGACGCCCACGGACTCTAGCCACGCCGACGCGGAACACCGAGCGGACTCAGCGCGTCGGTGTGATCCGGATGTCGAGCTTTCCGGCGAACGTCGCATCCTCGATGGCCACGTCGGCATTGGCCGGGATGGAACACAGCATGGTGACGCCACCTCGGGCCACGTCGATGGTCGCGGCGGTGAGTTCTTCGTCGCTGCCCCGGCGTTCCTGGATGAACTTGGTGATGGTCACCCGCTGGGTATCGGCATCCTGATCCAGGTAATCGTGACAAGACGTGTCGCCCCCACGGTTGAGCGCTCGGTCGATATCGGCGCAGCTCGCGGTCGTTGCGGCGAGTGCGAGCAATGCCGTGGCCGCGGACCGGAATCGATGTGCCCCCACAGTGATCCCCCAAGATCGTCGAACACTCCCAGTGTACGGCCGCTCGGGTCGGGCCCGGCGAAAAATATCGGCTGTGCGGTGAACTCGGCAAGCCGAGCGGGGCGTCGATCACATCGCATCGGTGAGCGAGTAGTCCGTGGTTGCCCGCCCATGTTTCGCGCCGTATATTCCTACTGGAATATTTGGTGTGGAACAGTCCCGCGCGGGGCGTGGGAGTGGAGGTGGAGCTGTGGGGCAGCCGGGACGCAATGCGATGACGCCGTTGGCGATCGCGGTGCTCGCGCTACTCGACGAGCGGCCCATGCATCCGTACGAGATGTATCAGCTGCTGATCGCGCGCCGGGAGGATCTGCTGATCAAGGTGCGACCGGGGTCGCTTTATCACGCGGTGGCCCGGCTTGTGGCGGATGAGATGGTGCGGGCCGAAGGGACCGAGCGGGAGGGGAATCGGCCCGAGCGCACCACGTATCGGATCACCGACGCCGGGCGGGCCGCGCTGCGGGGGCGGATAGCCGAGTTGCTGCGCACGCCGGTGCGGGAGTATCCGATTTTCCCGGTGGCGCTGGCCGAGGCGCACAACCTCCCGCTCGAACAGGTCGTCGCGTTGCTCGGTGAGCGTGTCGAACAGCAGGGCCAGGCGCTGGCCGATATCGACGCGATGATCGAGTGGACGCGGGTCAACGAGGTGCCGCGCCGGCACCGCGTCGTCCTGGAATACATGCGCGCGACGATCCAGGCCGATCTCGACTGGATCCAGCGGTTCACCGCCGAACTCGACAGCGGCGCCGTCGAGTGGGAGCGGTTCGATCCGGTCACCGGCGAGCGGCTCACCCCCGACACCGTGACCGCCAACGAATGGCCGACCCCGCACGCACCCGACCCAGATGGACGGCCGGCGCCGCCCGTAGCTGACGTCTCCCGATAGGACCGAATTCGATGACCACCCAACGTAATCCGTGGCTGGCGCTGTTCGCGCTGGTGGTCGGGTTCTTCATGATCCTGCTCGACATGACGATCGTCGCGGTCGCCAACCCGGCGATCATGGAGGACCTGAACAGCGACATCTCCAACGTCATCTGGGTGACCAGCGCGTACCTGCTCACCTACGCGGTGCCGCTGCTGGTCACCGGCCGCCTCGGCGACAAGTACGGCCCCAAGAACATCTATCTGATCGGCCTGGCGATCTTCACCGGCGCCTCGCTGTGGTGTGGCCTGTCCGGCAGCATCGGCATGCTGATCGCCGCCAGGGCCGCCCAGGGCATCGGCGCCGCGCTGATGACGCCACAGACGATGGCCGTCATCACCCGCACCTTCGCGCCGGACAAGCGCGGCGCCGCGATGGGCCTGTGGGGCGGCGTCGCCGGCCTCGCGACGCTGGTCGGCCCGATCCTGGGCGGTGTGCTGGTCGACACCCTCGGCTGGCAGTGGATCTTCTTCGTCAACGTGCCGGTCGGCATCATCGCGTTCGGGCTGGCCATGTGGCTGGTACCCGCGCTGCCGACCAGCGACCACAAGTTCGACCTCGTCGGTGTCGCGCTCAGCGGTATCGGCATGTCGGCGCTGGTGTTCGGTATCCAGGAGGGCAATGCGAACGACTGGTCGCTGCGGATCTGGCTGCTGATCGGGTTCGGCGCGCTCATGCTGGTGGCGTTCGTGGTCAACCAGGCCAGGAACCGGGGCGAGCCGCTGGTGCCGATGAGCCTGTTCCGCGACCGCAACTTCTCGCTGTCGAACACGGCGATCGCCGCGATGGGCGCCGCGGTCACCTCGATGATGGTGCCCTCGTACTTCTATCTGCAGGCCGTGCGGGAGATGTCGCCGACCGCCTCGGCGCTGGTCTTCGCGCCGATGGCGATCGTCACCGGTGTCACCGCGCCGTTCGTCGGCAAGTTCTCGGACCGGCTGCCGCCCCGGCTGGTGCCGACCATCGGTTTCACGCTGTTCGCCGGCTCGGTCTTCGCCTTCGCCGCGCTGATGACACCGGATTCGCCGATCATCCTGTTCCTGACCGCCGCCGCCGTCGCCGGCCTGGCCAACGCGTGCATCTGGGCGCCACTGGCCTCGACGGCCACACACAACCTGCCGATCGCCCAGGCCGGTGCGGGCGCCGGTGTCTACAACACCACCCGCCAGGTGGGTTCGGTGCTCGGCAGCGCCGCGATCAGCGCGTTGATCGCCGCCCGCCTGACCGCCAACGGCCTCGGCGGTGGCGCCCCGGTCGGCGAGGGCACGGCCACCGGCCCTCTCCCACCCCAGATCCTCGACGAGTTCAGCACCTCACTGTCCCAGTCGATGCTGCTCCCCGCCGCCATCCTGCTCATCGGCGTCATCGCCTCGGCCCTGTTCGTCGGGCACGGGAAGTCCGGCGCTGGCCGGGCATCCGAACCGGCGAAAGCCGACGCGAGCGCCTGATATCGCCGCGCCGTCCGCGGTTACGGCCACCGTCGTACCTTGGCGAGTGCCGTGGCTTCCGCCGGATCGGTCAGCAGTCGCGCAGCTTTCTGGTGGGCTCGATTCGGTGGTTCCGCACGCCCGGCGGCAGGCTGTGCCGCTACTGCACCTGGATGGTGAGGGTGGGGTAGCCGGTGGCGCCGTCCGGGATGACGTCCTGCTGGAGCGCCGTCTGTGGGATGCCGGTGGTGTCGGTGGTGCGGGCGCGGAGGGTGTGCTGGCCGGGGGTGGCGTCCCAGTCGTAGACCCATTGGCGCCAGGTGTCGATGGAGACCTCGGTGGACAGGCGGGCTGGTCGCCAGTCGCCGTTGTCGATCTGGACTTCGACGGCGGTGACGCCGCGGTGCTGGGCCCACGCGACACCGGCGATCGTGGTGCGGCCCTGGGGAATCCGGCCGCGGCCGCGCGGGGTATCGATGCGGGTGCCGGTTTTGATCGGGCCCTGCGCCGACCAGCCGCGGCGGGTCCAGTAGGCGGTGGCCTTGTCGAAGCGGGTGACCTCGAGTTCGGTGACCCATTTGGTGGCCGAGACATAGCCGTAGAGGCCGGGCACGATCAGCCGGGCGGGGTAGCCGTGCTGGATCGGGAGCGGTTCGCCGTTCATGCCGATCGCCAGCAGCGCGTCGCGACCGTCGGTGAGTGCCGTGAGTGGTGTGCCGGCGGTCCAGCCGTCCGCGCTGGTCGAGAGCACCATGTCGGCGTCGGGGAGTGGGCCCGCTTCGGCGAGGAGTTCGTCGAGCCGGTAGCCGAGCCAGCGGGCGTTGCCGATCAGGTCGCCGTTGATCGGGTTGGAGACGCAGGCCAGCGTCACCAGCTTTTCGACCGGTACGCGGCGCGCGAGATCGTCCCAGGTGAGGGTGATTTCGCGGTCGACCATGCCGTGGATGCGCAGCGACCACGAGTCTGTGGACACCTGGGGAACGATCAGCGCGGTGTCGATCCGGTAGAACTCGCTGTTCGAGGTGAGAAACGGAGTAAGGCCGGGAACCCGCAGGTCGGCGTCCGGCGGCAGACCGGGCAGCGGGGTCGCGGGGCCGGGCAGTTCGACGGTCGCCCGCTCGGCTGAGATATCGGTGCGCGCCCCGCCCAGCAGTCGTCCCCCCAGCCCGGCGCCGACGGCGAACAGGCCGGTGGCCGCGATCCCGCCGAGCACTCGTCGCCGCCCGGTGCTTGCCTGGCCGGCGTCTGTCTGACCGGAGTCAGCCTGACCGGCGTCTGTTTGACCCGAGCCGGCGCGCCCAGCGTCGATCTGACCGGCATCGATGGTCCCCGTGCCTGCCGGCCCTGCACTGGCCGACCCGGCAGCCCCTGCACCAGCGGTCCCCGTGCCGGCCGATCTGTCGCTGGTAGCTCCATTCCCCAGCGTTTCCGCTGCGGCGGTGTCGATTCGCCGGGTGAGTCCCCGCAACGCGAGTATCCCTGCGGCAGTACCGATCAGCGCGGGCAACGCCCCGCTGATGCCACCGACCCGGCCGGTCCCGACAACGGCGGCGAGCACCCCGAAGACGCCGAAGACGATCGAGCCGACCGGCCGGGTGGTGCGTTCGACGGCACCCGCCAGACCGGCGACGACCACCGCCACGACACCCATGCACCCGAACAACACGGCCTTGTCGTTCGTCCCGAAGGTCTGGATCGCCCATTCCCGGATCCCGTCGGGCGTGTGGTCGACGACGCTCGCCCCGAGCGCGTACGCGGGCGCACTGCCCGCCCCGGTGAACACCGCGACCAGTTCGGCCACACCGAGGACCAGTGCGGCAGCCACGATCCCGGCCAAGACCCGCAAGAACGCCATGGGGCGAGCCTACTTCCGCCCGCGGTGACCGATTCGTGACGGCCGAACGCCTGCGGGAGCACGTTCCCGAAAACTACACTGCGTAGTAGAACTGAACCCTGCGGCAGGAGAACCCATGCCCGAGACGACAGCACCCGAGACCACCCTGCGCACCGCGACGGCGGTCTTCGCCGTCGCCCTGCTCGTCCACGGCGCCGACCACCTACGGCGCGGAATGGATGTCACGTCGGCGTTGGTGAACGCCCTCGGCTCACTGCAACTGCTGTTCGCGCTGTTCACCGTGTTCCTGGTGATCCGCGGGCACCCGGCAGCGCCACGGGCCGCGGTCCTGATCGGCTTCGCGAGCGCGCTCGGCTTCACCGTCGTCCACCTGCTGCCCGACTGGTTCGGCCCGCTGAGCGACAGCTTCATCGCCGCACCCGCCGAGAACCGCGTCACCGGCTTCTCCTGGTTCGCGGCTCTGTTCGAGATCACCGCCGATCTCGCCATCGCGCTCGCCGCGCTCCGTGTCCTCCGCGAGCGCTCGACGGCCATTCCTGCCTGATCCGAGGTGGCGGGTCGTCCGTACTCCGGTGTCTGTGCGGTGACGGTGAAGTATGGTGAACCGCCGACCGGGAGGCGCGGATCACCGCGATCCGTCGGCGGCATCAAAATACCGGCGACCGGCCGGTTTCTTCTGTTCATTCTTTTCTCACCGCTGGTGACGAATCGCGGTGCCGGTATGGAGATCCGGGCGGATCGGTGATTCGGGTCACCACCCGGCTCGCGGCGATACCCGCGGTGAGGTTCGCGCCACGCGGCAGACGGTTCCGGAACACCCGGTATTCACCTGCCTGCGGAACCTTCGCCGCGTATCCGGATCTCCCCGGGCGCTGAGCAGAGGAACCGAAACCGTGACGTCCCAACGTAATCCGTGGTGGGCGCTGGCCGCGCTGATCGTCGGCTATTTCATGATCCTGATGGACATGACCATCGCCGCGGTCGCCAACCCGGCCATCATGAGCGACCTGGACGCCGACGTCACCGAGGTCATCTGGGTCACCAGCGCCTACCTGCTCGGCTTCGCGGTCCCGCTGCTCGCCGCAGGCCGGCTCGGCGACCGGGTGGGACCCAAGTACCTGTATCTCGCCGGCCTGACTGTATTCACGCTGGCCTCGCTGTGGTGTGGCCTGTCCGGCACCGTCGACATGCTGATCGTGGCGCGCGGCGTCCAGGGCATCGGCGCCGCGCTGCTCGTCCCGCAGACGATGGCGGTGATCGCTCGCATCTTCCCGGCCGATCAGCGTGGTGCGGCGATGGGCGTGTGGGGCAGCGCGGCCGGGCTGGCGACCCTGGTCGGCCCGCTGCTCGGCGGTGTCCTGGTGGACAGCCTCGGCTGGCAGTGGATCTTCTTCCTCAACATCCCCGTCGGCATCCTCGCGCTGGCGCTCGGCGCCTGGCTGCTGCCCGTCCTGCCGACCGGCATGCGCCGCTTCGACCTGGTCGGCGTGCTGCTCAGCGGCATCGGCCTGTTCCTGCTGGTGTACGGCATCCAGGAGGGCGAGAATCAGGACTGGTCGGCCCAGGTGTGGCTGCTCATCGGCGGCGGACTGGTGACGATGGTCGTGTTCGTCATCCACCAGGCGCAGGCCGACGGTGAGCCGCTGGTGCCGCTGAGTCTGTTCCGGGACCGCAATTTCGCGCTGTCGAGCCTGGCCGTCGCGGCGATGGGCGTCGGGTTCAACGCGGCGATGGTGCCCGCCTACTTCTACTTTCAGGGGGTCCGCGGGCTCTCGCCCACCGCGGCGGCGCTGGTCCTCGCGCCGATGGCGCTGGGCACCGTGGTCTGCGCGCCGCTGGCAGGCCGCTTCTCCGCGCGGCTGCACCCCGCTGTCCTGCCCGGCGTCGGTTTCGCGCTGCTGGCGAGCGTCATCGGCGGACTAGCGCTGCTGGTGGCCGACCCTGATGCCCCGCTGGTGGTCTTCGCGGTGATCGCGGCCTTCGGCGGAGTGGCCAACGGCTTCATCTGGGCGCTGCTGCCCGCCATCGCCACCAGGAACCTGCCCGCGCATCAGTCCGGTGCCGGGTCCGGGGTCTACAGCACCACCCGCCAGCTGGGCGCGGTACTCGGCAGCGCGGCCATCGCCGCCCTGATCGCGGCGCGACTGTCGGCGCACGGTTTCGACGGCGAGGCGGATGTGCACGGCGCGGTGACCGGCACCGTGCCGCCGGCGCTGCGGGCCGCGTTCAGCGCGGCGATGAGCGAGGCGATGTACCTGCCCGGGCTCGCCCTGCTGGCCGGGGTGATCGCCTCGACACTGTTCGTGCGCAACCGCCCGGAGCCATTGCCCGCCCCGGCCACCGTGCCCGCCCGGGATCCCGAACTCGTCTCGCTGTGACTCAGAAACTCGAAACGGCCGGTCGCCCTGGCAGGCAACCGGCCGTTTCGGCGGTACGAACTACCCGATCACGAGTAGATCTTGTCGACCTCGCCCGCGTACTGCTTCATGACGACGGCGCGCTTGAGCGACATCTTCGGGGTGAGCTCGCCACCCTCCTGGGTCCAGTCGACCGGGAGGATGCGGATCTTCTTGATCGCCTCGGCCTTGGAGACCTTCTTGTTGGTCTCGTCGACCGCGGCCTGCACCTCGGCGACCAGCGCCGGGTTCTCGATCAGCGACTCGATCGCGGTGTCGGCGGCGACGCCGTTGCGGTCCTTCCAGCCCGGCAGCGCCTCCGGGTCGAGGGTGATCAGCGCGCCGATGAACGGCTGCCCGTCACCGACGACCATGACCTGGCTGATCAGCGGGTGCGCGCGCAGGGAGTCCTCGAGCACGGCGGGGGAGACGTTCTTGCCGCCCGCGGTGACCAGGATTTCCTTCTTGCGGCCGGTGATGGTGACGAAGCCGTCGGCGTCGATGGCGCCGAGGTCGCCGGTCTTGAACCAGCCGTCCTCGAACGCTTCCTCGGTGGCCTCGGCGTTGCCCCAGTAGCCGTTGAACACGACCGAACCCTTGAGCAGCAGCTCGCCGTCCTCGGCGATCTTGGCCGCGTGGCCCTGGATCGGGCGACCGACCGAGCCGACCCGGATGAACTGCGGAGTGTTGACGGTGAACGCGGCGGTGGTCTCGGTCAGGCCGTAGCCCTCGTAGATCGTGACGCCCGCGCCACGGAAGAAGTGGCCGAGGCGAGCGCCCAGCGGGCCGCCACCGGAGACCGCGGCCAGGCACTGCCCGCCGAGGGCCGCGCGCAGCTTGCTGTAGACCAGCTTGTCGAAGACGAAGTGCTTGAGCTTGAGCAGCAGGTCGGGGCCGCCCTTGGTCTCGAGCGCGGTGCTGTAGGCGATGGCGGTCTCGGCCGCGGCGTCGAAGATCTTGCCCTTGCCGCCGTCGTGCGCCTTCTGCTTGGCGGAGTTGAACACCTTCTCGAACACGCGCGGCACCGAGAGGATGAAGTCCGGCTTGAACTCACCGAACTGCTCGACCAGCGTCGTCCAGTCCGAGCTGTGGCGGACGGTCACCTTGGAATCGAAGGCGATCAGCGCGACCGCGCGGGCGAAGACGTGCGCCAGCGGCAGGAACAGCAGGGTCTTCTGGCCCTCGGAGACGAAGGCGGACAGCTCGATGCCGCCCGAACGCGACTCCGCCCACAGGTTCGCGTGGGTCAGCTGCACGCCCTTGGGGCGGCCGGTGGTGCCCGAGGTGTAGATCAGGGTGGCCGGGGAGGCCGCGCCGACCTGCTTGCGGCGGGCGTGCACGACCTCGTCGTCGAGATCGGCGCCGCGCTTGGTCAGCTCGTCGACCGCGCCCTTGTCGATCTGCAGGGTCTCGGCCAGCGCGGGCAGCGAACCGGCTTCGATCTCGTCGATCGTGGCGCGGTGCTTGTCGTTCTCGACGACCAGCAGCTTGGTCTCGGAGTCCTGCAGAATCCACTTGGCCTGCTCGGCGGCCGAGCTGTCGTAGATCGCGACGGTCACGCCACCGGCGGCCCAGATCGCGAAGTCCAGCAGCGACCACTCGTAGCGGGTGGCTGCCATGATGGCGACGCGGTCGCCCAGTTCGATGCCCGCGGCGATCAGGCCCTTGGCGACGCCGGTGACGGCCTTCTCGAACTGTGCCGCCGTCACGTCGTTCCAGCCGCCGCTGCCGTTCGGGACGTTGAACAACACCGTGTTCGGCGTCTCCTTGCCGAAGCGGAAGACGTTGTCGGAATTGTTCGCATCGTCCGGGATGGTGTAGGAAGCCGGAACTTCGAACTCTCGCATCTGTGCCCTTCCAGTGGGTTCTACTCGCCAGTAATCTACGACACGTTCGCGCGGGCCGCGATATCGCCGCCCGAATTGCCCGTCACCAGGCTTTATCGTAAATCGTCGATCGATACCGGCTGAATTGCTTCTCGCAGGAATTCTGCGAGTTCGCTGAGTGCCAGCGCTGCCTCGGTGACCAGCGCGGCCTGCAGTTGCGCGACATGCCAGAGGCCGCGGGTTTCGGTGAAGCGGACGTGCACACCCGCCCCACGCAGGGCTGAAACGAGCTGGCAGCACTGATCGTGTAACAGTTCGCTCACATCGGCCTGCACGTAGGTGGGAGGCAGGCCGAGCAGGTTTCCGGTGAGCGGGGCGTAGCCCGCGTCGGTTGCGGCGCCGTCGCCGAGGTAGTAGGCGGCACACGCTTGCGACCACGCCCGGTTGATCACCAGGTCGCGGGCTTTGGCGGGCACCTGGGTCGGGTCGACCCAGGGTGCGATGAGGCCGAGGGCGGCGGGCGTCATCTCGTGCTGTTCGATCAGCCGCTGGGCCAGCGCCAGCGCGAGGCCGCCGCCCGCCGAGTCACCGGCCAGGCAGATCTGGTCGGGCCGGTAACCGACGTTGTGCACCAGATCCAGGAACGCGGCCTCGGCGTCGTCGAGGCCGGCCGGGAGCGGGTGTTCGGGCGCGAGCCGGTAGTCCAGCGCGTAGACCGCGCACGAGGTCTCCTGCGCCAGGTGCGCCACCAGCGAGCGGTGCGTGGTCAGCGAGCCGACCACGTAACCGCCGCCGTGCAGGTACAGGATCGCGCCGGCGGCACGCTCCGGCGGGACCGCCCGGGTACGCGAACCCGGGATCGCTGTCTCCGCGATGACCCGCTCGGCCGGGCGGCCCCCCAGCTGCAGGTGCTGCACGACGGAACCGTCGGGCACCAGCTGCAGCAGGGAGACCGCGTCGAGCAGAGCGCGCTGCACCGCCACCGGCAGCCGCGCGTTGAGCGTGACCCGGAAGACCGGGTCGAGCAACACGCGGGCGATCGGCAGCGGAATCTTGAACTCGCGCATGGCGTTACCTGAATTCCGCTCGGCTCAGTGCGGCATGAAGCGGCCGTTGACCACGGCCGAGATCCGGTTGTAGCCCGAAGCGAGGAAGCGCACGCTCACGTCCAGCATCTTGGCCTCCCAGCCGATCAGCACGCGGGCGTGACCCTTGCGCACGCCCTCGGTGATGGTCTGCGCGGCCATCTCCGGGGTGTGGATCGCCAGGTACTTGTCGAACAGCGAGGCGGCCTCGGCGCCGTCCATGCCCTCGGCGTAGGTGGCGTTGCGCGCGACGGCGGTCTTGATGCCGCCGGGGTGCACACAGGTGACCTTGACCGGCGCCTTGGAGATCCGCATCTCCTGGTACAGCGCCTCGGTGAAGCCGCGGACCGCGAACTTGGCCGAGTTGTAGGCCGCCTGGCCGGGCACGGTGACCAGGCCGAACAGCGAGGACACGTTGATCACGTGGCCGTCGCCGGACTCGATCAGCATCGGCAGGAACGCCTTGGTGCCGTTGACGACGCCCCAGAAGTCGACATCCATGATGCGTTCGATGTCTTTGAACTCGGTCTTGATGACATCACCGTGGTAGGCGATACCGGCGTTGTTGTAGATCTGGTGCACGACGCCGAAGTGCGCCTTCACCGAATCGGCGTAGACCAGGAAGGACTCGCGCTCGGCGACGTTGAGCCGGTCGGACTTGACCTGCGCGCCCAGTCCCTCGACGATGCGCACGGTCTCGGCGAGGCCCTCGGCGTCGATGTCGGACAGCGCCAGCTTGGCGCCGCGCCGGGCCAGGTTCTCGGCCAGCGCGCGGCCGATGCCGGACCCGGCACCCGTGATCACACAGACTTTGTTCGTGAAGTAAGCATCATTGCTCACTGTGCTGCCACCACTTTCAGTTCGGTGTCGGAGTCGGTCGAAGCAGTCGTGTCGTAGGCCGCGACGTCGAAATTCTTGGTCAGCCTACGGAACTGGAAGGTGAAATCGGGCCACAGTGTGGTGTTGTTGCCGTGCTTGTCCAGGTACCAGCTGGCGCAGCCGCCGTTCATCCAGACGCTGTCGGCCATCTTCGCCTGCAGTTCGGTGTTGTACGCGCGCACGGCCTCGGGACGGACCTCGACGGTGCGCAGGTTCTGCCTATCGATGGTAGCCAGCGCGTCGGCGACGTAGTTGATCTGCGATTCGATCATGAACACCATCGAGGTGTGGCCGAGGCCGACGTTCGGGCCGAGCAGGAAGAACATGTTCGGGAAGTTCTCGATGGTCGAGCCCTTGTAACCGCGCTGGCCGACCTCGTCGAACTGCTCGGACAGCGTCTGCCCGGCGCGGCCGGTGATGGTCTCGAAGGCCGGGGAGTCGGTGACGTGGAAGCCGGTGGCCACGATCAGCGCGTCGATCTCGCGCTCGGTGCCGTCCTTGGTGACGATCGAGCCCGCCTTGACCTCGGCGATGCCGTCGGTGACCACCTCGACGTTGTCGCGGTCGATCGCCGGGTAGTACTCGTTGGAGATCAGCATGCGCTTGCAGCCGATCCGGTAGTTCGGGGTGACCTTGGCGCGCTTGACCGGGTCGCGGACCTCGGCCAGCAGCTTGCCGCGCGAGATCGTCTCGAAGATCTTCATCAGCGCGGGGTACTTGGCCAGGCCGACGACCTGGGTCTCGCGGGCGGCGTAGATGGCCGCGCGGGACAGTCGCTGCACGCCCGGAATGTACTTGAACGCCAGGCGTTCCGGCAGCAGGTACGGGCGATCCATGCGCGGCAGCAGCCACGGCGCGGTGCGCTGGTACAGATCGAGGTGGGCGACCTTGCCCGCGATGGCGGGCACGATCTGGATGGCCGAGGCGCCGGTGCCGATCACGGCGACGCGCTTGCCCGCGAGCTCGACGTCGTGGTCCCAGCGGGCCGAGTGGAAGATCTCGCCCTCGAACTCGTTGATGCCCTTGATGTCGGGCAGCGACGGCTCGCACAGGGCGCCGACCGCGGAGACCACGGTCTCGGCGGTGAAGTCGCCCTTGCTGGTGGTGATGTCCCAGCGGGCCGTCTCGGCGTTCCAGCGCATGCCGAGGACGTCACAGTCGAACAGGTGCTTGTCGAGCACGTTGTTCTTCTCCGCGACGCCGCGGATGTAGGCCTGGATCTCGCCCTGCTTGGAGAACGAGCGCGACCAGTCGGGGTTCAGCGCGAACGAGTACGAGTACAGGTGCGATGGCACGTCGCAGGCGGCACCGGGGTAGGTGTTGTCCCGCCAGGTGCCGCCGACATCGCTGCCGCGCTCGAGGACGAGGAAATCATCGCGGCCCTGCTGATGCAGCCGGATGGCCATACCGAGGCCCGCGAACCCGCTGCCGACGATGATCGTCTTGACGTGGCGGGCGGCGCGGTTGGCGACGACTTTGTCTGTAACCTTGCGACTCATGTAAGGCAGACTACGTCCCTATTGAGCCGGAGTCAACAGCTATTGAGCTGAGTTCAGTAGTGGCTAGGATGGTCGATGTGAGTATCAGGAGTTCGGGAGCGACCAAGCGTGTGCGGCTCAGCCCCGAGGAACGTCGGCTACAGCTGATCACCCTCGGCGCCGAGATGCTGGCCGAGCGGTCGCTCGAGGACATCTCGGTCGACGACATCGCCAAGCAGGCGGGCATCTCGCGCGGGCTGCTGTTCCACTACTTCGCCTCCAAGCAGGAGTTCCACGAGGCGATCGCGCGGTATGTGATCGAGGAGTTCTACACCGCGATCGCGCCGAATCGCGAACTGTCCTTGTTCGACATGCTCCGCGACTCCATCGAGCGCTTCGTCGACTACGTCACCGAACGCTCGGCGTCCTACCGCTCCGTCCTGCGCGGACCGGCGAGCGTCACCCCCGAAATGTCGGGCTACGTCGACAGCACCCGCTCCATCATCGCCGACCTCATCGTCAGCGAGCTCCCGCTGCCCCCGGCCGACCCGGACCTGGCCCGCCTCACCCTGGCCATCCGAGGCTGGATCGCCTTCGTCGAGGAAACCATCCTCACGTGGATGATCGAAAAGCCGGTCACCCGAGAACAATTGGTCGACCTGCTGGTGGAATCGCTTCCCGCACTGGCCCTGAGCCCCGCCCTGATCGCGGCACTGCAGAGCTGAGTCCTATTGCCCGCGAAACTCGAGGTGGACGATGCGGAGTTCGGGGGTGCGCTCGTCGACGACGACTGCACGAATCATCGAATCGCCTTCCTTCGATACGAACATATCTTGGGCCTCCTTGACGCGAGGCGAAGTCGACAGTGGCGGCCCTGCAATTGTCTCATCGTTGTAAACCGGGAGGCCTTCGTCGAACGGTGCGGAAAATTTCGACTCGCTCAGCATCCAGACCAAGCCCTCGGGTGAGACCTCCACGGCCAGTTTGTAATTCGGATCGCGGTGATAGTCATCCTTGCTCAGCAGAACGTTCGCATCAGGCGGTAGCTGCCAGTCGCCGAAATCCAGGGCCGCTTGCGTCAAGGCGGGGCCTTGTGGTGCTTCTGTCTCGTCGACCGTGGCTCGCTGTCCGGGCTCAGCACATCCGGATGCGGCGGCAGCCGCTGCGATCATGGCCGCAAAGAACCCGGTACGGATCGTTTTCGCGCGAGGTGTCATCTTCGTCTTTCCGTGAGGCCGGGTGTGTCCTGCGGCATTTACCTGCTGGGCGGAAGGTTCAGATTTCCTTCCTGCGGCAGATCGCCTTCAAACGTATATATCCATGACGAGCCGAATTGGTTGAATTCCTTGGCGAGTCCAGCTGTGTGGAGTGAACCGAGCTGTGCGTCGGTGACCGTAACTCCGTGAACTGTGGTGCTCTTGTCCCCATCCCAATTATATCTATCGAACATATGCACCATATATTCCATTGATATGCGTGGCTGAGTGCCGCTTGATGGTGAGATGGTGGCAACTCCGGTCGCGGATACCTCTACTGCGGCCATGCCGAGGAACCAGTCCAGACTCTCTTCCTGCGGGATCGCATAGCCCACCCACTCCGAGCTGAACTCGACGGGTTTGTTGTGGTTATCTGCGTTTCTGGCAAGTTTTGTGATCGCAATCGTGACCACTTTGTCCACATGTTCTTTCACGCTGGCAACATCCTGCATGACCACAGTAGGGTCGATCCACATGTCATCGCCGGAGTTGCCGAGGTAATGGCGCATCCCCCGAGCTGCATTGTGTAGCCCAGCAAAATCGGCGACTAACTGTGCGTCCCACGCGAACCGGAAGTACATGAGATCGTCGAAGCGACTGAGGATCCGTTGTGAGCCGTGCACTCCGGCTCCAGGATCTGTGGTTGGTGGTGGCGGCATCGGGGGGATCTGTGGTGCCATCGGAGTCCTTTGTCTCGTGAGCTATCGCTTCTTATCGAGGCGTCCGATCGCCACAGTCGGCGATCTCAGGCGCGATTGTCGACACCCTCCTCCCACCACACCGTGTTCCCGATGCCGAACTTCCTCGAACCAGGGTCTGTCTCCACCTTGTCCGGAACTTCGAAGTCGCTGGCGTTGTAGACCGGCGCGGCGCGTCCGGGTGAATAGTCCACGGCTGTAGACACCTTGTCGATGATGGCCGTGATCGCGTTCCTGCGAGTGTCGGCGGCCACCTTCAACTCTTCTGCGCCCGTGGTGATCTGGGTCTTCAGACCAGCAGGCATCGGGTGGTCCACCTGGCCGGCCCAGGCGCCGAGCGGGAACGATGCTTCGTTGTAGGCGATGCTGCTCAGAGTCCTGCTGGTCAGGTCCATCGCCTGGTTGTAGACGAGCCGCTCGAGGCATATGCCTCCGTTCTCGACGATCTTCGACGTGCTTTCCGAGTCGGTGCTTCGACTGTTCATCGTTTGCCCGAGGGTGCTGGATGTGGTGGTGAACGACGTCGCAGCTTCGCCCGACCAGTCCGAGCTCAGCCAGTTGGATCCGTTGATGACGTTCTGCGCGGCGACATAATCGTTGGTGCCCAGCATGGCGATTCGCCTGCCGATGGTCTCGATCGATTCCCAATCGGCGAGCAGCGGGGTGAGGTATTCCTCGGTCGGTTTGATGCCTATCGCGACACTCAGTGGCTCGTCGTAGGGAGACAGTTGCGAGATGGTCGAGGTCACTAGCTGTTTCAAGGTGTACTGGTCATCGGTAACTTCCGGGAGGCAGGGCAGTTGGAGGCCGCCGAATCGGGTGGGTCCGGTCGTGCCGGAATTTCCGCCGGTGGAGTCTGTCGTCGCGGCCAGCTCGGTCGCGGTTCCGGCGTCGGTGGATTGGTATGAGGTCGCCGCTGTCGACAGGTTCGTGCCGAGGGTGTCCATCGTGGTGGTGTCGGACTGCAGAGCCGCTGCGTGTGCGGACCGGAACTTCTCGAGGGGCGTCGCGAGGTTCGCAATGAGTCCCGACGCGCCCACGGGCAAGGTGATCGCGGAGTTGAATCGGGCGGCGTTCGATGATGCGTTCGCAGCTATGTCCTGCAGGTCGAGCTGGAATCCCTGGAGTCGGGATACGTCAACAGCCAACTCGTTCACAGTGCCTCCGAGGCGTCTCGGCCGGTGCCGCGGCACAGGTGGCCGCAGATTTCCGGCCCGCAGAGGCGGGACTGAATTACATTGTATCGCAATGACACCGGTCCACCCCCCCATGGATCTACTCGGGGTGATACTAACCCACAGAGTGGGTCAGTCGGAGTTCTTGGGGCGGGCGCGGAAGTGGGCTCGTTCGCCCTGTTTGCCGAAGAGGCTGAGGAATTCGACGGGGTGGTCGTCGGCGGCACCGAACCAGTGCGGGATGTGGGTGTCGAATTCGGCGGCTTCGCCGGGGGTGAGGACGATGTCGTTGTCGCCGAGGATCAGGCGCAGGCGGCCGTTGAGGACGTAGAGCCATTCGTAGCCCTCGTGGACTTGGGGTTCGTCCGGGCGGTTGCGGGCGTTGGGGGCGATGATCATCTTGAACGCTTGGATGCCGCCCGCGCGCTTGGTCAGCGGTAGCATCGTCATGCCGTGGCGGGTGATCGCGCGCATGTGGATGCGCGGGTCGCCGGTAGGCGGGGCGTCGACGAGTTCGTCGAGGGTGACGCCGTGTGCTTTGGCCAGGGGGAGCAGTAGTTCCAGGGTGGGCTTGCGCTCGCCGGACTCCAGCCGGGACAGCGTGCTCACCGAGATGCCGGTCTCCGCCGACAGGTCGGCCAGCGTGGTTCGGCGCAGTTTGCGCAGCTCGCGCAGTCGGGGGCCGACCGATTCCAGGGTCTTCTCGAGGTCGTCCATGAATCCCAGCTTGCCATATCGGCAAGAAAGGTTGCCGCGGCGTCGAGGGGTGATGCACGGTATTCGCGAAGGAGGTAGAGATGACCGGAAGGCGTAGGGTGCTAACCCGGTCCTT
Source organism: Nocardia sp. NPDC055053 (assembly GCF_053608285.1). NCBI lineage: Bacteria > Bacillati > Actinomycetota > Actinomycetes > Mycobacteriales > Nocardiaceae > Nocardia > Nocardia sp. NPDC055053. The sequence continues at coordinate 204,179 of NZ_JBSGVD010000006.1, forward strand.
CAGGGCCGGGTTGGCACATCGATTTCGACCTTCCCGGGGCACGAGGGGAGCGTTGCTGCTGCTCGATGTATTGCCGGACGATCGCGATCGGCGCGCCGCCGCCGGATGCGGCGAAATAGCTGGGAGACCACAGATGCCCGTTCATGCTGTGCTGGTTCACCCAGTACCGGCACTGGTCACGCAATCGGCGAGCCGACACTCTTTTGAGGCTGGTCACCAGTCTGGGTACCGCGACCTTGGGCGGGCACTCGATCAGCAGGTGCACGTGGTCGCGTTCGCCGTCGAATCCGACCAGCCTGTAATCGTCACTGGAAACCGTAGACCAATATGGAACACTCTATCTTGTGCAGCTTCGGTACAACTTTCGCGTCTACCCGACGCCCGGCCAGCGGGTTGCGCTGGCGAAGGCGTTCGGGTGCGCGCGGGTGGTGTACAACGACGCGCTGCGAGCGAGGCAGGAAGCGCATGCGGCAGGGCTCCCGTTTATCAAGGACTCGGCTCTGCAAACGATGGTGATCACCCGGGCGAAGGAGACTCCCGAACGGGCGTGGCTGGCCGAGGTGTCGTCGGTGGTTTTGGTGCAGGCCCTCGGCGACCTGCACAGTGCTTACCGCAACTTCTTCGCCTCGGTCACCGGGAAACGCAAGGGCCCGAAGGTCGCCGCGCCCCGGTTTCGGTCCCGCAAGGACAATCGGCAGTCGATCCGGTTGACCCGAAACGGGTTCTCGTTGCGGCCGAATCGGAAGCTGTATGTCGCGAAGATCGGCGAGTTGAAGGTGTCCTGGTCGCGGGAGGTGCCTTCGGACCCGTCGAGCGTGACGGTCGTGAAGGACGCGGCCGGCCGGTACTTCGCGTCATTCGTGGTCGGGATCGAGTCGCAGGCGTTGCCGCGGGTGGATTCCGAGGTCGGCATCGACCTGGGATTGTCGACGTTCGCGGTGCTGTCGAACGGCACAATGATCGACAGTCCGAGGTTTCTGCGTCGCGCCGAACGCAAACTCCGCATGGCGCAACAGTTGTTGTCACGCAAAGAGAAAGGCTCCGCCAACCGGGCGAAGGCCCGGTCGAAGGTCGCGAGGGCTCACGCCCGGGTGGCCGACACTCGCCGGGATTGGGCGCACAAACAGTCCACGACGGTCATCCGCGACAACCAAGCGGTGTACGTCGAGGACCTGTGTGTCAAGGGTTTAGCGCGTACCCGGTTGGCGAAGTCAGTCCACGACGCCGGATGGGGCATGTTCACCCGCATGCTCGAGGAGAAGGCCGCCCGGTACGGGCGCACGTTCAGCAAGGTGGATCGGTGGTTCCCGTCAACCCGTATGTGCTCGGTGTGCGGCGTCATCGGGGAGCGCAAGCCGCTGCACGTCCGGGAATGGATGTGCGGCTGCGGCGCGGTCCACGACCGCGACCTGAACGCTGCTGTCAACATACTCGCGGCGGGACGCGCCGAGAGTCTAAATGCCTGCGGAGGGACCGTAAGTCTTTCCGCCTAGCGGGAAGCGAGTCCCTGTGAAACAGGAACCCACCGAAGAACCGCAAGGTTCAGGAGGAATCCTTGCCGTTCACGGCCGGGAGGAAGTCAAAGAGTTGAACGACACCTACGACGTGGTGGTCCTCGGTGGCGGCGCGGCCGGGCTGAACGGGGCGCTCATGCTGGCCCGCTCACGGCGCTCGGTCGCCGTGATCGACGGCGGATCGCCGCGCAACGCACCGGCAGATGGTGTGCACGGTTTGCTGGCGCGGGAAGGGATGCCGCCGCTGGAACTGCTCGAGCGGGGTCGCGCCGAGGTGCGCGGTTACGGCGGGCATGTGGTGTCCGGGCAGGTGGTCGCGGTCGAGCGGGTCCGGGATGTCACCGAATCCGCTGCGGGCGTTGGTGATTCGGTGCCGTTGGGGGATGCGGCTGCTGGGGCGGGGAGCCCGGCCGGTCCGGAATCCGAGTTCCGGGTGACACTGGCCGACGGACGCGTGGTGGCGGCGCGCCGGATTCTCGTCGCGACCGGCCTCGCCGACGAACTGCCCGAGGTCGCGGGCCTGCGCGAACGCTGGGGCAACGAGGTCCTGCACTGCCCCTACTGCCACGGCTGGGAAGTGCGTGACCAGCGCATCGGCATCCTGGCGACCGGCCCGATGTCGGTGCACCAGGCCCTGCTGTTCACCCAGCTGAGCGACGACATCGTGTTCCTGACCCATACGGCAGCCACACTGAGCGCCGAGGACGCGGAAAAGCTTGCCGCACGCGGCATTCGGATCGTCGACGGCGAGGTCGTCGAAGTACTGGCGACCGACAAGCTCACCGGCGTCTGCCTGGCCGACGGCACGGTGCTCGACCGCGACGCCCTCGTCGTGGCCCCGCGCGTGAACACCCGCGCCACCTTCCTCACCGACCTCGGCCTGACCCCGCAACCGCACCCGTCCGGCACGGGCGACCACATCCCCGCCGACCCGGTCGGCCGCACCGAGGTCCCCGGCGTCTGGATCGCCGGCAACGCCACCGACCCGTCGGCCCAGGTCGGCGCGGCCGCGGCGGCGGGAGCCATGGCAGGCGCGCAGATCAACGCAGAACTCGTCATGGCTGATACCGAGCGCGCGGTCGCCGCACTCCGGACCGTCCAAGGCGTCGGCGTCTCCGCCTGACCATGTCCTCGGCGTCCGTTCGCTGGGCGCCGAGGACACCCGGCATGCGAGGCTGGGGTTCGAAAGGGCGAACTGGCTGAGGAGGGCACTCATGCAGGATGGACGGCCGTTTCGAGAGCTCGCTGTAGTCGCCATGCACCTGAACGGTGGATTCACCAAGGTTTTTCTCGAGCGGACACACGGCGAGTTCGGTACTGCTTGGGACATCCCCACCGAAATCATTCCCGTTCACCTTCGAGCCATCGGAAGCCGGATGCTCCTCGTCGGTCGATTCCAAGTTCCTGAGGCCGGCGATTCCGGCGAAGACATCAGGCGAGCCCTGCGGCATCCAGAGGTCCTGGAAGTCGACGCCAGATCAAGATGATCTGTACATCCGGCGTGCTGTTCGACATCGATCTGGATCTGTCCCGGGCGGCGGATCCGAAGAGTTCTGTGTCGGCCGGTCCGCGCCGGTGAATCCTGGTCCTGCTCAGCGTGTTCGGGCCAGGGCTTCATCAATCGCGGTGGTCAGTAGGGTGTGGGCGGCTTCCGCTGGGATCTGGCCGAGAGTGACGTGCAATGCCAGGCCGTCGAGGAGGGCCAGCAAGGTGTTGGCCGCGGTCGCCGGGTCCGGGTGGTCGGGCAGCATGCCCGCGATGTGGTCGCGGAAGGCTCGGCCGTTGGTGGCCATGGTTTCGGCGATCTGGGGGCGGACGGAGGCGAAGGCCAGGTAGCCGATGAGGGTGCGGGAGTCGGCGGCCGAGTCGGGGTCGGTGGGGAGCAACGCGGTCAGGATGTGGTGCAGGTCGGGATCGGGGCCCGCGGCGGAGATGCGGGTGGCGATCCGGTCGGCGATGGTGCTCGCCGCGAACTCCATCATCGCGTCCTTGCTGGGGAAATAGTGCTGCACCTGGCCGGGGGAGACGCCGGCTTCGGCGGCGACGTGGCGCAGGCTGATCGCCTCGAGGCCGTCGCGCGCGAGTAGTCGCATCACGGCGTCGCTGATCGTCGCCCGGCGTGAGCTGTGGTCCACCCGTTTCGGCATCGGCCCATCTTTTCACGATGCAGTTGTATTGCTATAACTGCGTCCTCCTCTTTACAATGCAGTTGTATTGCAAAGGAGGGCATCATGCGCCCGATCATGCGGCTCGGACGCCGTTTCGTCCGGCTCGAAATCGACATCTGGGTGAGCCTGGCCAGGGCCGTCGCCCGCAGACCCGACACCGCGGACGGCACACCGATTCGCTACGCAGGCGCCGTCTCGGCCATCATCTGGGCATTCATCGTGGTGAGCGCGGTGGAGATCCCCGCGGTGCACCTGCTCATCCCGTGGCCACCGGTGCGGTTCGCCGCGCTGGCACTGGGCATCTGGGGATTGTTCTGGATGCTCGGCATGCTCGCCGCGCACCACATGTACCCGCACGTCCTCACCCCGGACCGGCTCCGCGTCCGCTACCTGCGCCGCACCGCACTGGACATCCCGCTCGCCGCCGTCCGCAACGTGCGCAACGATCTGCGCGCCTACGACGGCTCGAAGTCGTTGCAGCTCAACGGAAATGACACCCTCGCCCTCTCGGTCGGCAGCTCCACGAATGTCCGGGTGGACCTGGCCGAGCCACAAACCTTCACCACCCCGCAGGGCGAGTACACGGTGCGTGCGGTCGCCTTCTGGGCCGACGATCCGCGCGCGGCGGTCGCGGCGATCCGGGCGGCGGCGCCGAATGAACGCACCGGCGCCGCCTGACCCGTCAGATGCCGGGAACCGGTGCGTCGTCCGGGAAGCGGCGCACGACCTCGATCGTGCCGACGATGTGGCGGTTGAACTCGGCGAGATCCGCTGCGGGAATCCAATATTCGAGAATGTCGCGACCACCGGCCTGCTGCACGTCGTAGTAGTCCAAGTAGTCGGTGCGCACGTCGAAACGTGTCACGTAGCCCGCGCCGGATGCGGGGACGTTCCAGTCGCGGGCGATCAGTACCGCGTAGGCCTCGTTCAGTACCGGGTAGAAGATCGGCTGGTCGGGCAGGCGTGGTGGCCAAGCGCGCCATCCTGATTCGGCGACCAGCGCCAGCTCGTTGGGGCCCGTCGGCCGCCACAGGGTCGTGGTGCGCGGTGCGGTGATCATCGGTCCTCCCTTTCGAGGAAGGCACCGTAACCAAGTGGGATGCGTTGGGTCCAGTGGTTATTCCGGTGGCGCCGCGAAGGTTTCGAGGCCGGTGACGCGGAGCAGGTCGAGGGCGGTCGCGGTGGGGGTGTTCGGGGGCGCGGAGTAGATGATGACGGTCTGGTCGGTGTCGGGAACGTGCATGGCGTCGCAGTCGAGGGTGAGAATGCCCAGGTGTGGATGGTTGATGGTTTTGGTGAGGCTGTGCATCACGCTGGAGCGGCCCGCCTGCCAGAGTTGTTCGAATTCGGCGCTGCCGGTGCGTAGTTCGGCGAGCAGCCGGGTCAGGCCGGGGTCGTCGGGGTAGGTGGCTTTGACCGCGCGTAGGCAGCCGACGCAGGCGGCGGCATTGCTGTCGGCCTCCTCGGGTGTCATGACGACGCGACCCATGCCGGTGCCGAGGAAGCGCTGCCACATGATGTTGCGCTGGGCAGGCGGGATCGCGGAGAAATCGCCGAGCAGCGCCGCCGACAGGGGATTCCAGGCGAGGATGTCGGACTTGGCGGAGAGTACGAGCACCGGCAGGTCGGCCAGCCGATCCAGCAGCCGCTGCACGCTCGGCCGGATGACCAGCGGAATCCGCCCGGCCTGCGGCGGTTCTGACCCGGCGAGCCGATAGACCAGATCGCGGTCGACATCGGTGAGCCGCAGCGCCCTTGTCAACGCGCCGAGCACCTGATCGGACGGCTTCGGCCCGCGTCCCTGCTCCAAGCGCACGATGTAGTCGACACTCACTCCGGCCAGGCCCGCCACCTCCTCGCGCCGCAACCCGGGCACCTGCCTGTGCGATCCGGCGGGCAGGCCGGCATCGGCGGGGGTGAGCCGGGATCGCGCGCCGCGCAGGATCGTCGCCAATTCCGCTCTGTCCACGTTTCTCATGGTGCCGCAGATCCTCTGGCGCGGGGTGGTACCGCGAATCCCATCCGTGCGGCCTGTGTCGCAGACCATGCCGCTGGAACTATACGAATCCGTATAAATGGCCGGTATGCTGCGTCGTATACGCTTCCGTATAGATGTGAGGGGTTCGTGATGGAGCGACAGAGCGTGAATCGGATGATCAAGTGGGCGGGGATGGTGCTCGCGATCATCGGCGGCGGACACCTCGCCATCGGACTGCTGCTCAGCTCGTCCTCCTTCGACGAATGGCTGTCCTTCGAGCTGTGGGGCCACTGGTGGGAAGACACCCCGGCGGCCAACAGCTTCTGGGCCAACCCCGCCGGATTCGGCTGGCCGCTGCTGCTCGTCGGCTCGCTCATCGTGTGGATGGACCGGCGCGGCATCGTTCCGCCCGAATTCCTCGCGTGGGCGGTGCTCGGCTGGGGTGTGGTGTGCGCCGTCATCGTCGAACCGACGCCGGGGCCGGTGGTGGTGATCGCCGCGGTTGTGCTGCTGCGCGGCATCCGCGTCGCCGGTGCGCAAGCCGGGACGCAGGTCCTGGTCCCGTAGGCCCTGGTATCGCCTGTCCTATGCCTAGCCTGCCCTGGAACGCGGCCCGCTGGAGCGCGAATCTGGGTGCATGACAAAGACGATCGCCCTGGTCACCGGGGCCAACAAGGGACTGGGCCGGGAAACGGTCCGCAGGCTGGCCGGGTCGGGCTGGCAGGTGTATCTGGCCGCGCGCGACACCGCTCGGGGCGAGGCGGCGGCGGCCGAATTCACCGCGGCCGGGCTCGACGTCCGGTTCGTCGCACTGGACGTGACCTCCGACGAGTCGGTCGCCGCCGCCGCGGACACGGTGAAAGCCGAGTCGGGCCGCCTCGATGTACTGATCAACAATGCGGGCATCGGCGGCCCGCGCACCGCACCGGGCGACACCAGGCCCGACGACCTGCGCGAGGTGTTCGAGACCAATGTCTTCGGCCCGATCCGGGTGACCAACGCGTTCCTGCCGCTGCTGCGCCTGTCCGAGCATCCGCGGATCGTGATGGTCTCCAGCGGAGTCGGCTCGATCGCCACCGTCACCGACCCGAAATGGGCAGGTCTGCTGCCAGCGGCTCTCGGCTACCCGAGCACCAAGGCGGCGCTGAACATGCTGACCGTCATGTACGCGACTGAACTCGACGGCATGTCGGTCAACGCGGTCGATCCCGGCTACACCGCGACGGACCTCAACGAGCACAGTGGGTTCCAGACCGTCACCGAGGGCACCGATGCCATCGTGGCCATGGCGACGGTCGACCGCCACGGCCCGAGCGGCGGCTTCTTCGACCGCGTGGGCGCCACGTCGTGGTGAAAGCGGGCGCCCTGCTCGCAGCGCTGCTCGTGAGTGTGGGCGTCGTCGTGTACCTGATGAGAACGGAGGACACAGTGGCAGAACAGAATCCGAACGCAGTGCTCTCGATAGGCCTGCACCCCAGCGCCGTCGACTATTCTCACTATCCACAGCTCGACGAGACGACCCTGACCGCCCGCATCATCGCAGGCGAAACCGCCTTGCGGGAAGCCGGTTTCGACCTCGTCAGCTGTCAGCTACCCGCCGACCCCGACGCGGCGGAGGCAAAGCTGCGTGAGTGCCTGGCAGGCAAAGAATTCCGCGTCGCCATGATCGGCGCAGGTGTTCGGATGGCACCCGAACATACCGTGCTGTTCGAGCGCCTGATCAACGTCACGGCCGAGCTCGTCCCGGGAATCCGGTTCTGCTTCAACACGTCTCCGGAAACCACGATCGACGCACTACGCCGCTGGGTACAGCCGAGCTGAGTGCGGTCTCCTACGAAGCGCGGAATCAGCTGGGCCGGATGCGTCGCTGGCGGAACTCGGGTATCGCGCGGGCGATGGTGACGAAATCGGTGTCGTTGTGGATGACGGTGGCGTCGTGGCGCAGCGCGACCGCCGCGATCTGGACGTCGGTGGTCTGGGCGCCACGGCCTGCGCCGATCTTCCACAGCGCGGTGCGGATCTGACGGACCTTCGCCTCCACCATGTCGTCGGCGGGCAGCCAATGGAACACCGAACCGTAGAGCTCGATGAGGAAGCCGAGGTCGGCGTTGTTGCGAGCGCTGAACCGGGCTTCGTCCATGGTCACGGTGGACGAGCACAGCGCCCCGGTGATGGCCAGCTCGTCGATGGCGCGTTCGACGGCGGCGTTCGTCCGGTAGTGCGACATCACCGACTGGTCGAGGAGATATCTCGGACGGACGGTCGTCGCGGTCACCGCGAGTCGCCCTGATCGACCGCCAGCTCGTCCTCGGTCAGGAAGGGGTTGTGGTCCAAGCGCTTGAGCCGGGTCAGCGCCTCACGCTGCCGATAGCCCTGAACGAGCTCGGACATCGCGAGATTGATGACAGCTTTCTTGGTCGGCAATCCGGTCAGCCGCAGGGCTTCGGCTAGGAGCTCGTCCGGAATCTCCACTGTCGTCGCCATAGTGCCTCCATATTTCGATTCTCCGATATTCATAATATCAATGATTCGTAATATTACGCGCTGGGGGCTGCCCTGGTCGGTCGCTATTTGTGGCCGCCGCTGTGGTCGTGGGTGCCGCAGGTGTCGGTGCGCCGGCCGTCGGTGGTGCTCGCCTGGCCTGCGCCGTGACCTTCCAGGGCGGCGAACGGGCCGCACTGGTGCGGGGCGATCCAGACGTGCACCATCGGGTTGCCCGATCCTGGGTTGATCGAGTTGGGCGGGCAATTGCCCTGGGCGTCGGTCACGCCCGCGACCTGGGGGCCGATGTCGCCCGCCTTCCAGCACAGGTTGTCGTGGACGTGCCACTGCATCAGCGAACCGGCGTAGTCGGTGAGGGCGGGGTCGTCGATCTTCTTGCCCTTGGCGATGTACATGGCCGAGACCAGGGTGCGGTTCTGCCCGTCGACCCGGTAGACCAGCGACTCCGGGCGGGTGGCGTCGAGGAAACTGTCGTCGCGGATGTAGCCGGTGTTGACGTAGTGCTCGTAGCCGGAGGCAGAGTCCCCGATGGAACGGAAGCCGAGCGCGCCGACGGTCGTGACATCGGCGAAGGCGGGCAGCCCGGCCATGGTGCTGCGGATCAGGTCGGCCGCGCGCTGCTCCTGCTCCGCGGTCACGCCGGGCACACCGGAGACGTCGATCGGCTGGGCCGGGTCGAACGGGCGCGGCCACGCGTCGCCGGTGTCACCGTGCTCGTCGCCCGCCGCGTGCGAATGTCCGTCGCCGCCTTCGCCGTGACTGTGCACGTGCCCGACACCGTTGAGCATCGCCGCCACCGCCAGCACACCCACCGCGGCCGCCGCGATCCCGGACCGCATCGGCGGCAGGGTCGCGGTGGGCCGGAGCAACGCGACGGTCGCACCGATCACGGCGAGCGCGCCCAGCGTGGCGCAGGCGGTATCGGCAACCCCGGGCGGCTCCGCGGTCAGTCCGGTGACCCACGGGATATCGGCGAAACGGGTGAACGCCCAGACCGCCACCGCGAACGCGTTCACCGCGACCAGCGCCGTCACCACGAGCTTGCGCTCGCTCAGCAACACCGCCAATCCGGTGGCGCACTGGATCGCGGCGAGCACGACCATCAGCCGCGCCAGCGTGGCGTGGTCGGTGTGCATTCCGGCGGCCAGGAAATGCACCGCTCCCGCCCCGACCGACGAGATCCCGCCGAACAGCAGGAATCCGTTTCGTCCGCTCACCTGCGTCACCTCTCCCAGTCGTGTCCGCGGACACTACCGGGGAACCGTGAGGGCCGTGTGCCAGGTGGTTAAGAGGACTCTGTGACCCACGTCTCTCTCGCTACCGGCGGTGCTGTTGCCTCATTGAGACCATTACGGTGGTTAACGATCTCCCGGCGGGCGGCGAATTCCACAACATGAGTCTGAAAAGCACACAACGTCAACGGGTTTCGGTTCAGGTCGGGGTGGCCGCCGCGGCGGCCGTTGCCGCGCTCGTCGGGTTCAGCAGTCCAGCGGCGGCCCTGCCGTCCGATCAAGTCGTCCAGTTCAACCCGACCCTCGCCCGGGTACCGGGGAACGGCTGCGCGGCCATCATCAACGCCGAAACAGTGCCACAGCCACAAGCCGGGCAGCTCGGGGTCCGGGTGAAAATCGTCCAGACCGGGCAGAACTGTGAGGGTTACCGTGTCTCGGTGCGGTGGAAGAACCTCGACACCGGCGTCGCGAACGGCCAGTCCCACAAGGTCGACAGCAACGGCGTCATCGAACACGCTCCCGACGGCGTGATCACCGGCATGGGCATGGCGCCCGGCCCCGGCCGCGTCGAGGCGACCATCGTCGCCACCGCCGACATCTACCCGAACCACCCTGAACTGGAACAACTCTCGGGCCAGGCCTGGATCACGCTCAACAAGTAGGAAGCGGACGAGGGGGTGGATCCTGGGCGGACCCAACCCCTTTCGGCTTCGGTGGTTCCTGTGCGGAGTTCGGGTTGTTGTCGAAGATTTTGCGGGAGTGCGGGATTCGTGGTTTTCTATGCGGTTCCGATCTTCGGGACTGGTTGCAAGAGGAGAACTTTCGGATGAGTTTTGTCGGTAGGGCCTGCGTTGCGGTGGCGACGGTGGGCCTTGCGGTCGGGTCGGTGCTTGGTGCCGGGTCGGCCAATGCGGCGGGGGACCTGTGGGGAGCGATCGGGTTCAGCGAGCAGATGTGGGAGAGCTGGAGCGCGGCGAACTGGGACAGTGCGGAGGGGGCGCAGGGCGCGGTGCTCGACGCCTGTGCCGCCAAGGGCGGGGAGGACTGCGGGGTCATGGCCACCTGGGCCAACGGGTGCGGGGCCGTGGTGTGGAACGAGCAGGGGTGGGTCGCCGCGGCGTCCGGGCCGAATCGGAGTGAGGCCATTCGCAAGGCCATCGACCGGCTCTCCGACGGTGTTCCGATCGCGCGGCTGGCCAGCTTCGGCTCGTCCGATCTGAGCGGTACCAAGGTCATCGACGTGGTCTGTACCCGGAACGCGGGCTGATCCGCCCACCGACCGAAGCGGCGAACGCCGGGTGGATCATCACGATCCACCCGGCGTTCGACGTTGTGCGGTAGCCTTCTAACTTTGTTATTCCAATGATTAGAGGGGATTGACTCAGAAGCGATCGCCACTTCGCTGCTATCCTTGTTCTTGCAAAGATAAATGGTGATCCGCAAAGCGCTTCCGGTAATCCCATTGTTAACTCTGGAATAGCAAAGATTGGAGGCTGATGAGTCGCCCGAAGCCCCGCAGGCGTATTGCTACCGACCCGGGCCCGCTCGCGGAGTTCGGTCGACTACTCTCCGATCGCCGGCGTCGGCTCGGGCTCACCCAACTCGACCTTGCCGATCTCGCTGACGTCGGGGTGTCGTCGGTGCACAATCTGGAGTCCGGTCGGCGTTCTCCGACGTTGGACGTCACCCTGAAAGTGCTCGATGCGCTCGGCCTGACACTTGCCTGTCTGTCCCAAGGTGAGGCAGGCACTGCGGCGGCAACGGTGGTGGCACTACGCTCCCAGAGCGGTGCCGACCTGTGAGCGCGCCCATGGATGTGCCTGATCTGCGTGGCATCGACCGCGCAGACGTCTACAAAGCAGGACGCACTGCCGGGCATCTGCTTCGGGAACAGGACGTGGTGACCTTCGCCTATCGGCAGGACTACCTCGACGATCCGAGCGCCCCGGCCGTGGCGTTCACGCTGCCGAAGTCGTCCGAGCGGTACCGGGCTACTGGTGGCTCGGTACCGCCGTTCTTCGCGGGTCTGCTTCCCGAGGGCGCCCGGCTGACTGCGATTACGACCGCGGCGAAGACCAGCGACGACGACCACTTCAGCATTTTGCTCGCGGTGGGAGCCGACACCATCGGTGACGTGCAAGTGCTCCCCGAGGGGCACTTACCGGTGACCCCATCGCCGGTATTCACCGCGGGCGATTCGAACGACGCCGACTTCACAGAGCTCTTCCAGCAGGCGACGACCTCTGATCCGGTCGATCTCGATCGCACCGGCCTGCCCGGGGTGCAGGTCAAGGTCTCGGCCCAGATGATCTCGACTCGGGTCACCACCGAACGTGGTCCGGCCATCCTGAAACTCAACCCGCCCGAGTATCCGCGTCTGGTCGAGAACGAAGACTTCTTTTTGCGGATGGCGGCAGCCTGCGGAATCGACGTGCCGAACCATCGGCTGGCCACTGACCGGTACGGCCGAGCCGCCCTGTTCGTCGAACGATTCGATCGAATCACCACGCCCCGTGGAATCGAGCGACTCGCGCAAGAGGATGCGTGCCAGGTGCTTGGGCGATATCCCGCCGCGAAGTACCGGATCTCACTGCAGGAAGCCATTATCGGACTGTCGGACGCGGTCCGGACCGGCGCGGGCTCGGCGCCTTTGGCCACGCGGCGAACTCTCGCAATCGCCGCTTTCAGCTATCTCATCGGCAACGGCGATCTGCATGGAAAGAACCTGTCCGTCAGAAGATCGCGCGAAGGCGTCTGGGAAGTGACGCCCGCCTACGACCTGCTCACCACACAGCCTTACCTCGGGTGGAACGATCCGATGGCATTGGCTCTGTACGGCAGGGCCGCGAAACTCACCTATCGGTGGTGGGCGGCTGCGGCCGCGCGGCTCGGCGTGCCGAAGAGAGCGCTCGATCGCGATCTCGCTCGGATTGTCGATGCTGCTGAATCGTGGGACGCGAAGGTACCTTCGATCGGGTTCGACGAACCGACGACCGACCGGCTCACGAAGATGCTGGTAGCACGGCGCGAAGAGCTGAGGCCCACCTAGGCAGGTGTGGAAACGGCTGACGCCGGGTGGATCCTGCTGATCCATCCGGCGTCAGCCGTTGTGCGGTAACCGATTACGCGGTCGGCTCGAAGGCCTCGGCGATGATCTCGGCCTGTTCCACGGCGTGGACCTTCGACGAACCCGAGGACGGGGCCGACATGGCGCGGCGGGAGATGCGGCGCAGTTTGCCCAGGCGGTCGGGGAGGACCTCGGGGAGGTTGAGGCCGAAGAACGGCCAGGCGCCCTGGTTGGCGGGCTCCTCCTGGACCCAGGCGATGTCGGTCGCGTTGGGGTACTTGGCCAGTGCCTCGTTGAGGCGGTACGTCGGGATCGGGTAGAGCTGCTCGACCCGGACGATGGCCACGTCCTCGCGCTTCTGCTTGGCCTTCTCCGCGGCCAGCTCGTAGTAGAGCTTGCCCGAGGTCAGCAGGATGCGCTTGACCTTGGTGGTGTCGCCGATGCCCTGCTCGTAGGTGGGCTCGTCGAACACCGAGCGGAACTTCGACTCGGTGAAGTCCTTGATGTCGGAGACAACGGCCTTGTTGCGCAGCATCGACTTCGGGGTGAAGACGATCAGCGGGCGGCGGATGCCGTCCAGAGCGTGGCGGCGCAGCAGGTGGAAGTAGTTCGCCGGCGTCGACGGGACAGCGACGGTCATCGAACCCTCGGCGCACAGCTGCAGGAAGCGCTCGATGCGACCCGAGGTGTGGTCGGGACCCTGGCCCTCGTGGCCGTGCGGCAGCAGCAGCACGACGTCGGAGAGCTGGCCCCACTTGGCCTCACCGGAGGAGATGAACTCGTCGATGATCGACTGCGCGCCGTTGACGAAGTCACCGAACTGCGCCTCCCACAGGACCAGCGCGTTCGGGTTACCCAGCGAGTAGCCGTATTCGAAGCCCACCGCGGCGAACTCGCTCAGCGCCGAGTCGTGCACCGCGAACCAGCCCGGCTTCTCCGAGCCGATGTTGTGCAGCGGGGTGTACTCGTCGGCGTTGAGACGGTCGATGATGACCGCGTGGCGCTGGGTGAAGGTGCCGCGGCGCGAGTCCTGACCGGTCAGGCGCACATCGTGGCCCTGGTCGATCAGCGAGCCGAAGGCGAGCAGCTCGGCGAAGGCCCAGTCGACCTTGCCCTCGTAGGCCATCTCGCGGCGCTTCTCCAGCACCGGCTTGACGCGCGGGTGCACGTTGAAGCCGTCCGGCGGGGTGTTGAACGCGTCGCCGATGCGCTGCAGGACCGACTTGTCGACCGCGGTCTGCACGGTGGCGGGCACCTTCTGGTCGTCCTCGACGGACTCCGACGGCTCCGGAACGTACTTCTCCAGCTCGCGGACCTCGTTGAACACGCGCTCGAGCTGACCCTGGTAGTCGCGCAGCGCGTCCTCGGCCTCCTTCATGGAGATGTCGCCACGGCCGATCAGCGATTCGGTGTAGGCCTTGCGGACCGAACGCTTGGTGTCGATGACGTCGTACATCTCCGGCTGGGTCATCGAGGGGTCGTCGCCCTCGTTGTGCCCGCGGCGGCGGTAGCAGACGAGGTCGATGACGACGTCCTTGCGGAACTTCTGGCGGAAGTCGACCGCCAGGCGCGCGACCCAGTCGCAGGCCTCCGGGTCGTCACCGTTGACGTGGAAGATCGGCGCGCCGATGAACTTCGCGATGTCGGTGGAGTACTCGGTGGAGCGGCTGTTCTCCGGCGCGGTGGTGAAGCCGATCTGGTTGTTCACCACGATGTGGATGGTGCCGCCGACGCGGTAACCACGCAGGCCACCCAGGTTCAGCGTCTCGGCGACAACGCCCTGACCGGCGAACGCGGCGTCACCGTGGAGCATCAGCGGCATGACCGAGAAGCCCTCGGGACCGTCGCCCTTGTTCAGCAGGTCCTGCTTGGCGCGCACGAGGCCCTCGAGGACGGGGTCGACCGCCTCCAGGTGCGAGGGGTTCGCGGTGAGCGAGACCTCGATCTCGTTCTCGCCGAACATCTGCAGGTACTGGCCCTGCGCGCCGAGGTGGTACTTCACGTCGCCGGAGCCGTGGGTGGCCGCCGGGTTCATGTTGCCCTCGAACTCGGTGAAGATCTTCGAGTACGGCTTGCCGACGATGTTGGCCAGCACGTTGAGGCGGCCGCGGTGCGGCATGCCGATGACGACCTCGTCGAGCGCGTGCTCGGCGCACTGGTCGATGGTGGCGTCCATCATCGGGATGACGGCCTCGGCGCCCTCGAGCGAGAACCGCTTCTGGCCGACGTACTTGGTCTGCAGGAAGGTCTCGAACGCCTCGGCGGCGTTGAGCCGGTTCAGGATGTACTTCTGCGCGGCGACCGTCGGCTTGACGTGCTTCTGCTCGACCCGCTCCTGGATCCAGCGCAGCTGATCGGTCTCGAGGATGTGGGTGTACTCCACACCGACGTGGCGGCAGTAGGCGTCGCGCAGGATCGACAGCACATCGCGCAGCTTCATCCGCTCCTGGCCGTGGAAGCCCGCGACGTTGAAGGTGCGGTCGAGGTCCCACAGGGTGAGCCCGTGCTGGGTGACGTCGAGGTCGGGGTGGCTGCGGAACTTGTCCTTGACCAGGCGCAGGGGATCGGTGTCGGCCATCAGGTGACCGCGGTTGCGGTAGGCCGCGATCATCTCGAGCACGCGAGCGCTCTTGTCGACGCCGCGCTCGCTGATGTCCTTGCGCCAGCGCACCGGCTCGTACGGCACGCCGAGGCCGTGGAAGATCTCGTCGTAGAACTCGTCGGAGATCAGCAGGTTGTGGATGGTGCGCAGGAAATCGCCCGACTCGGCACCCTGGATGATGCGGTGGTCGTAGGTCGAGGTCAGCGTCATCAGCTTGCCGACGCCGATGTCGGCGATGCGCTCGTCGCTCATGCCCTGGAACTCGGCCGGGTACTCCATGGCGCCCGCACCGATGATCGCGCCCTGGCCCGGCATGAGGCGCGGCACCGAGTGGACGGTGCCGATGGTGCCCGGGTTGGTCAGCGAGATGGTGACGCCGGAGAAGTCGTCGGCGCCGAGCTTGCCCTCGCGGGCGCGGCGGACGATGTCCTCGTAGGCGGAGTGGAACTGACCGAAGCTCATCTCTTCGGTTTCCTTGATGGCCGCGACCACCAGCGAACGGTTGCCGTCCTTGCCGGCGAGGTCGATCGCCAGGCCCAGGTTGGTGTGCGCCGGGGTGACCGAGTTGGGCTTGCCGTCGATCTCGGCGAAGTGGCGGTTCATGTTCGGGAACGCCTTGATCGCCTGGACGATCGCGTAACCGAGCAGGTGGGTGAACGAGATCTTGCCGCCGCGGGTGCGGGCCAGGTGGTTGTTGATCACCAGGCGGTTGTCGATCATCAGCTTGGCCGGGATCGCGCGCACCGAGGTCGCGGTGGGGATCGTCAGCGAGGCCGACATGTTCTTCGCGATGGCGGCGGCGGGGCCGCGCAGCACCTTGGTCTCGTCGGCAACGGGGACAGCGGCGGCCTTGGGCGCGGCGGCCGGTGCGTTGGATACCGGGGCCGGCGTGGTCTGCGGCGCGCGCACGGTGGCGGGAGCAGGCTTGGGGGCAGGCGCCGGCGCCGGAGCGGGCGGCGCGGGAGCCGGAGTTGGCTTGGGAGCCGCGGCGGTAGGCGCGGGAGCCGGTGCCGGAGCGGCGGCGGGAGCCGGAGCCTGGCTGTTACCGGATTCGGTGGCCTCCGGTGTGTAATCCGCGAGGAACTCGTGCCAACTCGCGTCGACCGAGGATGGGTCCTGTTTGAACTTCTGATACATCTCGTCGACTAGCCACTGGTTCTGTCCGAACTGGGAAGTTGAGCTGCTCACAGCTGGTGTTCGCCTCATTTCGTTCTTCGCGCTGCGACGTTTGTGACGTGCCCGGCAGGGGTATCAGCGGATGGCTGCCGATGCGCCCTCACCGAGCATATGCCCAGCGGCATACCCGTGTTGCTACTGACCCGATCTCCCCGGCTACGACCGGTCACGCGCCGACAGTATCCCCTCGGCTTCGGCGCCCGCCGCCCAGAGTCGCGCGTAACGTCCGCCCCGGGCCAGCAGTTCCTGATGCGACCCGAGTTCGACGACCCTGCCTTGCTCGACCACGCCGATCAGGTCGGCGCGTGCCGCGGTGGCAAGCCGGTGCGCGACCACGACGGTGGTCCGGCCTCGTGCCAGCGATCGGCTCGCTACCAGCACCGATGCCTCGGTGTCCGGGTCGAGGGTCGAGGTGGCCTCGTCGAGCAGGAGTAGATCGGGGTCGACCAGTTCGGCACGGGCCAGCGCGATCAGCTGACGCTGCCCGGCGGACAATCCACGCCCTCTTTCACCGACCGGTTGGTTCATTTTTCGGGGCAATCCGGCGATCATTTCCGCCGCACCGACTTTCCCGGCCGCGGTGCTGATGTCCACCGTTGTGGCGAAAGGTTGCCCGAATGCAATATTGCTCGCGACGTCACCGGTGAACAGGTGAGCTTCCTGGGGCACAATTCCCAGCCGCGTCCGGTAGTCGGTGAGCACAAATTTACGTAAATCGACGCCGTCGACGCGGATCGAGCCGGCGGCGGGGTCGTCAGGGAGGTCGTAGAGCCGTGCCAGCAGCTTCACGATCGTCGATTTGCCGGCGCCGGTCGCGCCGACGAGCGCCAGGGTCGACCCGGCCGGGACGGTGAAGGAGACGCCGTCGAGCGCCGGGGTGCCGGCGCCGGGGTAGCGGAAGTGCACATCGTCGAAGACGATCTCGCCGTCGAGCCGGTCGATGGTCAGCGCGTCCGGTGGATCGGCGGCGATCGAGGACTCGGTGCGCAGCAGGTCACCGATGCGGCGCAGGCCGACCCTGGCCTGCTGGTAGCCGTCGAACACCTGCGAGAGCTCCTGGATCGGGCCGAAAAGCAGGCCGAGATACAGCACGAAGGCGACCAGGGTGCCGGTGGTCGTTCGCCCGTCGGCCACCGCGTTCGCGCCGAGGTAGACGACCACGGCAAGGGCGAGGTCGGCCCAGGCCAGGCCGAAGGAGAAATAGGCCGCGATCGCGCGCTGGGCGCGCATGCGGGCGTCGCGATAGCGGTGGGAGTACTCGGTGAAGCGGCGGGCCGCGGTCGGCTCGTTGCGCGCGGCCTGCACCGCCCGCAGGCCCGCGATGTTCTCCTGGAAATCGGCGTTGACCGCGGACACCCGCTCGCGGGAGACGGTGTAGGCCACCGAGGAGACCCGCCGGAACGCCAGCGTGGCCAGCAGCATCGGCGGCACGGTGGCCAGCACGATCAGCGCGAGCCCGGCATCGATGAAGACCAGGCCGACGGCGACGCCGATCAGGGTGATCAGCCCGACCAGGCCGGTCGCGACGCCGGTCTGCAGGAACGTCGAGAGCGCGTCGACGTCGGTGGTCATCCTGGTCATGATCCGGCCGGACAGTTCGCGCTCGTAGAAATCCAGGCCGAGCCGCTGCAACTGCGCGTAGCTGCGCACCCGCAGCCCGAACAGCACGCGTTCGCCGGTGCGCGCGGTGAGCACGGTGACCGCGACGCCGACCAGCAGCCCCGCCAGCACCAGCCCGATCCCGATCGCGCCGGCGACGGCCAGCGCGGTGCCGTCGCCCGCGGTGACGCCGGTGTCGATGGCGTAGCGGACAAGGGGTGGGAAGGCGACGCCGATCAGCGCGTCGGCGATCAGCAGCAGCATGACCGCGGCCACCAGGCCGCGCACCGGGCGCAGCAGGGCGCGCAGGCCGAAATCGGGCTGGGGAGCGCGCAGGTCACCGGGCAGGCCGGGTTCCTCGGTGGCCGGTGGCAGCGCGTCGACGGCGGCGCGCAGTTCGGGGGTCTCGCTGAGATCGGCGGAGGCGGCCGACATCGAGCGTGGCCTGCCCCCGTCGGGGAGGCTCTTGGTGAGTGAGGTCGCCGCGGGCACCGCCGAACCGGTGGGCGCGGGCAGCCGGATGACGCGATCGGCCTGGGCCAGCGTGGACTCGCGGTGGGCCAGGATCAGCGTGGTCCGCCCGCCCGGATCGGGCAGTCTGCGGAAGATCTCGGCCTCGGTGACGGCGTCCACGGCCGAGGTGGCGTCGTCGAGCACCAGCACGCGCGGCCGGGTGAGCAGCGCTCTGGCCAGGGCGATGCGCTGGCGTTGCCCGCCGGACAGGGTGAGGCCGCGTTCGCCGATGACGGTGTCGTAGCCCTCGGGCAGGGCGGCGATGAACTCGTCCGCGGCGGCGGCGGTCGCGGCGGCCTCGATCTCGGCGTCGGTGGCCTCGGGACGGCCGAGGGCGATATTGGCGGCGATGGTGTCGGAGAACAGGAACGGATCGTCGAAGACGACGCCGAGCGCGCCGCGCAGGTCCTCGGCGCGCAGGTCGGCCAGGTCGGCCTTGGTGCCGTCGGCGCCGACCAGGCTGATCCGGCCCGCGCCGGGCGCGTAGAAGCGGGGCAGCAGCAGCGACAGCGTCGACTTGCCCGAGCCGGCGGGACCGATGATCGCGACCGTCTCCCCGGGCAGCACGGTCAGGTCGAGGTTCTGCAGCACCGGCTGATCGGCCTCGAAACCGAAACTCACCGCGTCGAACTCGATGCCGAGCGGGCCGGGCGGCACCGTGACCGGCTGTTGGGGATCGACCAGCACGGGCGCGGCGTCGATCACCTGGAAGACCCGGTCGACGGCGGCCTTGGTGAGCTGGCCCATGATCACCACCGAGGTGATCGTGCGGGCCGAGGACGTCATCGTGGCCAGGTAGGAGGTGAAGGCGAGGAAGGTGCCGACGCCGATCGCGCCGTGCCTGGCCAGCACACCGCCGACGATGATCACCGCGACCAGCCCGGCCTGCGGCAGCGCCGAGACCACCGGCGCGAATCTGGCATTGATCCTGGCCGCGCGCAGCCGCTCGGCGAACAGTCGGCGGCCGTGGTCCTCGAGCACGTCGACCATCCGGGCTTCCTGCCCGAACCCCTTCACCACCCGCACCCCGGTGACGGTCTGCTCGACGTGTTCGGCGAGGTCGGCGGCGCGCTGCTGGGCCGACCAGGTCGCCGCGTACAGGCGGGGCCGCAACCGCAGCACCACGACCGCCATCGCGGGCGCGACCAGCAGCGCGGCCAGCGCCAGCGGCGGGCTCAGCCACACCATCACCACCGCCGACAGCCCGAACTGCAGCACCGCGAGCCCCGACCACGGCACCATCGCCAGCAGTCCCTGCACCAGTTGCAGATCGGTGATCGAGCGCGAGACCACCTGCCCGGTGCGGATCGCGTCCTGGCCCGCGCCGTCGAGCCGTTGCAGGGCGGCGAGCAGCGAGACCCGCAGGCTGTGCTGCACTTCCAGCGACAGCTTGCCCGCCCAGAGTCTGCGCGCGAAGGTGGCGAAGAACCGGCCGACCGCGAGCAACGCGAGTAGCGCGGCCGCGGTGCCGATGACGGTCGTGTCGCCCGCGACGGCGGCGTCGACGGCGCGTTTGGTCGCCAGCGGCGCGGCGATCGATACCGCCGCACCGGCCAGCACCGAGGCGGTGATGCCCGCGAGCAGGCGGGGGTGCTGCAGGCTCAGGTGCCAGAGTCTGCGGATCCAGCCGGGTGCGGTGGTGGCCACCGGCACTACAGGTCGCGGGTGCGCAGGTCCCACCAGCCCGCGGCGCCGATCGCGGCGGTCCACAGCAGCAGCACCACCAGGGCGGCCGGTGTCGGCGCGAAGACCTCGGCCTCCTGGAACGAACCGGCGCTCACCCCGGCCACGGTCGCGGAGACGGGCAGGATGGCCGCGAAGCCACCGGCCCCGAAGCCCTTGGCCACCACCCAGATCAGCGGCTCGAGCACGAACGCCCAGCCGAGCACCAGCCAGACCGCCCCGCTGACCGTGCGCAGCAGCAACCCGATGCCCGCCCCGATCACCGCCCAGCACAGGGCGACAAGCAGACCGGCGCCGAGCACCTCGATCAGCTGCCAGCCGAGCTCGAACTTGCCGCGCCCGGCGGCCAGCAGCACCAGGAGACTCACCAGTTCGGCGGCCAGCGCGACGGCGAAGGCGAACGCGGCGGTCGTGGCGTATTTCGCGATGGCCAGCCGATCGCGGTCGGGGGCGAACAGCGCCGTCAGCGCCATGGTCTTGCGCCGGTACTCACCGCCGGTCGCGGCGATGCCGAGCACCACGGCCACCACGAACACCGCGATCATCCCGAGATAGAGCCCGATCGTGGCGGCCCCGGTGGCGGGCTGACCCTTCGGATCGGCGGGCCCGGACATGAGCGCGGTGATCAGCGTCGCGACCAGCGCGAGCACAACGGGCGCGCCGAGCAGCAGACGGGCCGGACGCACCGCGACGACCTTGCGCGCCTCGGACTCGATGCCGGGCAGGAGATCGGCGGGCAGCACAGAGGTCATCGTGGTATCCCATACGAGGTCGGCGCCGGGGCGAACGCGGCGGGATTCGCCGCCTGCACGGGCGGGGAGTGCCGGTGCCTGCGCGGTTTGGTCAGCGAGGCGAGCACCCGGTCGGGGTGGATCGGATCGGTGACGATGCTGCCGATCCGCACCTGCGCGGCCTCGGCGACCGAGCGGATGGTCGACTCGCTCGCCTCGGCCACCGCCAGCCGCCCGTCGGGCCGCATCACCGCGTCGGTGTAGCCCTGCGCGGCCAGGGCGGTGGCCAGCGCGATCGAGGGTGAGGCGGCCACGACCAGCCGGTCGGGATGCCCGCGCCGCAGCTTGGCCGGTGTGCCCTGCCAGACGACGGCGCCCTCGCTCAGCACGACCAGCTGATCGGCCGTCGACACCACGTCGGCGAGTTTGTCGGAGCTCACCAGCACGGTGCCGCCGCGGCCGACGTGGCGGCGCAGCAGTTCGTGCAGCCAGCCGCGTTCGAAGCTGTCGGCGCCGGTGAAGGGATCGTCGAGCACGAGCAGCGGGGGCTCGGCCAGCAGCGCGGTCGCCAGCGCGAGCCGGGTCTGCTGACCAGGATGCAGCTGGCCGACAACGGTATCGGCGATCGCGGCGAGCCCGGTCTCCGCGAGCACCGCGTCGACGCGCCGCCGCCGCGCTCCGGCGAGCGGCGCGTAGCAGCGCAGATGATCGCGGACCGTGCGCGCCGGATGCAGACCGCGCGGGCTCAGCACCGCCCCGACCGCGCCCGGACCGGTGCCGGGCACGCCGACCTCGACGCTGCCGGTGGTCGGCTGCTGCAGGCCGAGCACGATCCGCAGCACCGTCGACTTGCCCGCGCCGGTTGGCCCGACGAGCGCGGTGACCGCACCGGCGGGCACCGCGAAGTCGATGTCGTGCACGGCGCCGACCAGATCGAACTGTTTGCCGACGCCGCGCACCCGCACAGCGTCGCCCGGCCGCCCGCTCACCGCTTCTTCGCCGGCGTCGCGTCGATGGCGGGCAGCGGATCGGCGTCGATGACGCGGTGCAGCGGGGTCGCCCAGAACGCGGGCGCGGGCCCGAAAGCCTTGCGCGCGTTGTCGATCGTCACCCTGCCCAGCGTCCGGTTGCCGACGCCACCGATGGCGGCGCCGATGCCGGCGGGCAGGATCTTGCCCGCCATCAGCGCCGCGCGCTTGGTGATGAACCGCTTGATGAACTGCTGCAGCAGCTTGTTGTTGATGGCCGAGATCCCGGGCACCTTGTTCGCGACCATGCTCGCCCAGTTCTTGGACGAGGTGCCGAGGCCCTTCTGCACGATCGCCATACCGGTGTCGCCGAGCACGACCGCGAGCACCATCGCGCGCCGGGCCTCTTTGTCCTCGGGTTCGATGCCGTGGACGTAGGCCTCGGCGAGGGTGAACAGGGCCGAGGCCTCCATGAAGAACGCGGTCTCCGCGCTGATGGCACCGAGCGCGGCCAGGGTGCCGATTCCCGGGACCGCCGCGGCCGCGCCGACCGCGGCGCCGCTGCCGGTGACGGCGAGCAGATACTGCTTCTCCAGCCGTACCACGATCTGGGCGGGGCTCTCACCGGGATGACGTTCACGTAGGAATTCGACGTAGCGACGCACGGCGGGCGCCTGCAGTTTCGATCCGGTGTCGAGTACGTCGACCACGGCCTTTTCGATCGCTTGGTTGAACACGGCGTCGTCCTCCTCTTCGCCCCGACGAAACGAACTGTAGGGCACCGAGGTCCCCGACAGCTCATCATGTCAACGAGCGCCGACACCCCGCTGGTTCCGCATTGTGGGCGCGATCTCCGCCCGGTAGGCACTGTCCGGAGAGCCGGGCTGGTTCTACGCTGACCGGATGAGTGCAACGCAGCCGACCCGATTGACACGCGAGTTCACCGAAGCCGGTGCTGAGATCGCGACGATCACCCTCGCCCACCCGCCGCTGAACCTCTTCGATCGCCAGCTCATGGCCTCGCTGATCGCCGATATCCACGCGGTCAGCGCGCAGCCGCCGCGTGCGGTGCTGCTCCGGGCCGAAGGCAAGGTCGTCTCTGGCGGCGTCGACGTCAACGTCTTCTACGGGCTCAGCGTCGAGGAGGGCGCGCAGCTGTGGCGTGACCTGTTCGCGCAGATCATCCACCCGCTCGAGGCGCTGCCGTGCCCGGTGGTGTTCGCCGCGCACGGGCTCACCCTCACCGCGGCCTTCGAGATCTCGCTGGCCTGCGACATCATCCTGGCCGCGCCGAAGGCGAAGTTCGGGCTGGTGGAGACGGTCGTCGGCCTGACGCCGTCGATGGGCGGCCCGCAGCGGCTGGCCGAGCGGGCAGGTTCGGGCCGCGCCCGCGAATTCGTGATGACCGGCGACCTCTACGACGCGGCGACGATGGCGGAGTGGGGCGTGGTCAACGCGATCCACGAGGATCTCGAGACCGCGGCCCGCGCGCTGGTCACCCGCCTGGCCGACGGCCCGACCCGCGCGCACGCGGCGACCAAGCAGATCATCGAGGCGTGGCGTTCCGGCGGTGTGGCACACGCGGATTCGGTGACGCCGAAGGTCTCGGGCGAGCTGTTCGCCACCGACGACCTGCGCGGCGCGGTGCGCAGTTTCCTCGAGGCCGGACCCGGTAAGGCGACCTATCGCGGCGAATGACCGCGCCGACTGCCTGACAATACTGTGATCCACGTCATATAGTCACAGGTGCGGTGCTGCATCGACGTACGTGGAGGTCCGGATGGGTCAGAGCGAGCACGAGCCGGGCGCGACCATCATCGAGTTCCCCGCCAAGGGTGCGGCCGGGCGGCTGACCAGGGGCTCCGACGGCATCCTTCGCTACGGAGATCTCAGCCCGGCCCTCACCGAGCTGCTCGACCTGCGGGTGCACTCGTTCACCGGCCGGGAGGCGATCGTCGAGGTCGGCGGGCCGCGCCTGACCTATCGCGAACTGTGGCACAGCGCCTCGCGGATCGCGGGTGGCCTGCAGGACCACGGCGTCGGCTACGGCGACCGCGTGGCGGTGCACATGCCGACGAGCGCGCGCTGGGTACAGGCCTTCCTCGGCGCGCTGCTCTCCGGCGCGGTGCCGGTCCTTGTGCCCGACACACTGCCCGCCGCGATCGCCGAACGGGTGATCGCCGACAGCCGCGCCGATTTCGTGCTCGGCCCCGACGGCCCGCTGCCCGACAGCGCCGCCTACATCGATGACGGTGCGGCACTGGATGATCCGGCACTGCTCTGCTACACCGGCACCGCGGCCCGGCGGCCGGTGCCCACCGGCGTCGAGCTGACCAACGAGAACCTGCTCTCGGCGGTGTCCTCGGTGATCGGCGCGCTCGACCTGTCCGCCGACGGCATGCGCAACCTGGTGTTGTTGCCGCTGGCCCACGCCAGTGGCTGCGTCGACCAGCTGCTGCCGACCTTCGCGGTCGGCGGCACGGTGGTGCTCGCGCCGGGCGCGCGCGACCTCGCCGACGTGCTCGAGACCGAGCGGATCGATACGGTCTCGGCCACGCCGCGCATCTTCACCGGGCTGCTGCCCGAACTCACCGCACGTCAGGCCGGGGCGGGTGTGCGGCGCATCAGCAAGGCCTGTCACCGGTCCGAACGCGCCGCCGCCGCGGCGCCCGCCACGCTGACCGCGGCGCTGCGCGGGCTGTTCCCCGCGGCAAGGCAGTGGTCGGTGTGGGGTGCCACCGAGACCAGCGGCATCGGCCTGATGGTCGACGACACCGACCTCGCCGAATCCGGGTCCGCCCTCGGATTCGCTTTCGGCGGCACGGAATTGGCGTTGGCCGGACCGCAGGCGAGCGCGGGCCGCGGCGAATTGCTGTGCCGCGGACCGAATGTCAGCAGGCGCTACTGGAACGACCCCGACGCCTCGATGGCCCGCTTCAGCGGAACCTGGTTCCACACCGGCAATCTGGTGAGCATCGAGGCCGACGGCCTGGTCCGCGCGGTGCTGCCGGTGCGGCAGCGCCGGGTCAGCGGCCTGTAGCTCAGGTCAAGCGCGTGCGCAGTGCCTCGCGCAGCGCGCCGGTCAGCCCGATCGCGCCGAGGTAGCCCTCGGTGCCGCCGTAGGTCTCGTGGACCGAGGCGTCGGCGGTGCGCAGGTACTCCTCGCGCACACCGAGCAGGTCGACCGACAGCGCCCCGTCCGTGGCGATCTTCGGTTCCAGCAGCATCCGCAGCGGTTCGACGGCGGCATTGCTGGCCAGGTAGTCGGTGTAGACGTCGTCCTCGGTGACGCCGACCGCGCGCAGCACGGTCGCGACCGCCCAGCCGGTGCGGTCCTTGCCCGCCGCGCAGTGCACCAGCGCGGCGCCGTCGCCCTCGGCGACGGAGGTGGCGAGGCGGATGATCGCCGCGTGCGCCTCCGGCATCACCGGGAACAGCCGGTAGACCTCGATCATGTGCGTCCGCGCCGAGGTTTTCTGCGCCTCGTGCGGCGGCGCCTCGCCCATCCTGGAGTCGAACGGGGTGACGTGCAGGCGCACGCCCTCGGGCAGCGTGTCGTGGCCGATGTGGTCGATCTCGGCGAGGCCGCGCAGATCGTGCACGTCGGTGACGCGCAGCGCGCGCAGGGTGTCGTGGCCCTTCGCGTCGAGACCGGACAGCTGGGCCGAGCGCAGCAGCACCCCGGGTCGGGTCGTCGTACCGTCGGCGGTGCGGAGCCCGCCCACATCGCGGAAATTGAATGTGCCGCTGATGGCGAACTGGTCGGCAGGAGGCGAAAGAGTCACTTGTGCAGGTTATCGACGCGACGGCGGCCTCCGCGATGGAGTTCGCGGATCCGACACGCACTGTGTGGTGTCCGTTCCGCGGGGTGCCTCTGTGCTGTCGCCCACAGACCCCCGGGGGTCGCCCGCGGTGACTTGTACACTCGGCCAAGGGGCAGATGACGGCGTGGGGGCGCCGGATGCAGGGAATGCGAAGTAATTCAACCGTATGGTCGGTTTTACAAAAGGTCGCATTCGGATAACAAAACAATCTTTCAGTCTGAAAAGGACGGCTGAATCAGTTCATGAATCCAGAAAACCTTCTAAGATCGAGCTCGCTGGATAGGTTGATCGCACCTGATCGATCTTCTCCACTTAGCTCGCATCGCCGCGGGCAGCGAAATTTGTTGCCGAGGAGTTGTCGTTGAGCGCCAGTCGTGAACTTACCGAAGCCGCGCTGCGGCCCGCCGTCTGCGAAGCCGTTGAGCAAGCCGCCGCCAGCTCGGACGCCACCGGCGTGCGGGCGCTGCGCATCCTGCTGCACGCGGGCATGAGCGCCTACTGGCCGCTGGTGAAGGCCGCGCCGGACCGCCGGATCGCGGCCTACGAGGCTACGCTGCAGACCCTGCAGCAGCGATGGTCGCCGTCGGGCGAGACCGTCGGCGATCCGACCGCCGCCGCGCTGTTCCGGCAGATGGACGACGAGGCCGCCACCTTCCTCGGCCTGTGCGCCAAGCACTCGGGCACTCAGTGGCTCGAGCCGCTGGACTCGGTCGCCACCTACGTCGTCTCGGTGCTGTACGGCACGGTCCTGCGTTGGCTCGCCGACGGGAACGACGAAACCACGCTCGTCGTCATCGACGACCTGGTCAGCTGCCTGACCCTCAAGGCCGTCGAAGTCTGACCCGCCGCGATGCTGGACGACTGACCAAATTGGTGGTTCAGTAGTCGAGTGACCCAGACGACATCGCTGCCAGGTCTGCACGCGGCGACCGCCGAGCTCGACCCGCCGCTGGCCGCCCTCGACCTGACCGCCCTCGACGCCAATGCCGCCGACCTGGTCCGCCGCGCGAACGGCGTCGCGGTCCGTGTCGCCAGCAAATCGGTGCGCTGCCGCGCCGTGCTCGAACGCGTCCTCGGCACCGGCCTCACCGCCCAGGGCGGCTTCGCGGGCATCATGGCCTACTCGCTGCGCGAGGCCATCTGGCTGACCCGCCTCGGCGCCCGCGACATCCTGCTCGGCTACCCGGTCACAGACCGGGCCGCGCTGGCCGAACTCGCCGCCGACCCGGTCCTGCTCGGCTCGATCACCCTGATGATCGACGACGTCGCCCAGCTCGAACTCACCCGCGCCGCACTCGGCACCGATCTGGTCCGCCCCCGCGTCTGCCTCGACGTCGACGCCGCCCTGCGGATCGGCCCGCTGCACCTGGGGACCCGCCGCTCGCCGGTGCGCACTCCCGACCAGGCAGCCGTGCTGGCCACCGAGGCGCGCAGGCGCGGATTCGACGTGGTCGGCGTGATGACCTACGAGGCCCAGATCGCCGGCCTGCCCGACAGCAACCCCGCGGTGCGGGTGGTCAAGCGCCTTTCGGCCGCCGAGATCGGCCGCAGACGCGGCCAGGTGCTCGACGCCGTGCGCATGGTGACCGGGCCACTGGAGATCGTCAACAGCGGCGGCACCGGGTCGATCGAGGTGTCGATCACCGATCCCGATGTCACCGAGGTGACCGCCGGGTCCGGGCTGTACGTGCCGACCCTGTTCGACCACTACCGCTCGTTCACCCCGCGCCCCGCGCTGTTCTTCGCCACCCCGGTGCTGCGCAAACCGACCCCGACCATCGCCACCGTGTTCGCGGGCGGCTACATCGCCTCCGGTCCGGCGGGCCCGAGCCGGGTGCCGCTGCCGGTGTGGCCCGCCGGCCTGAAGCTGCTCGGTTCCGAAGGCGCTGGGGAGGTGCAGACTCCGCTGGCAGGCGGTGCGGAACTCGAGATCGGCGATCGCGTGTGGTTCCGGCACGCCAAGGCGGGCGAGCTGTGCGAGCGGTTCGACCAGATCCACCTGGTCGACGAATCGGGTTCGCGGACAACGGTTCCGACCTACCGCGGCGAGGGGCAGTGCTTCGGCTGAGCCTGCCCTAGCCGAGCAGCTCGGTCACCTCGTCGTCGGCGAGCTGATGGAAGTCGCGGTACGCCATGCCGACTCCGCCGAGTTCGGCGGGCGTCCACAGACAGACCAACTCGTCGCACTCGCGCCGGACCCGGCGCGCGGCCTCGGGGGAGGACACCGGCATCGCGACCACCAGCTGCTCGGGATCCTGGGCCCGCGCGACCCGGCACGCGGCCACCACCGTCGCGCCGGTCGCCATGCCGTCGTCGACGATCACCACGGTGCGCCCGGTCAGCGGGACCGGATCGCCGGTCCGCAGCGCGTGCTGCCTGCGGGCGAGCTCGATCCGCTCGTCCCGCTCGACCTCGTCGAACGCGTCCTGGGAGACCCCGCTGCGGTCGATGACATCCCGGTTCAGCACGAGCACACCGCCCTCCCCGAGCGCCCCCATCGCCAGCTCCGGCTGCCAGGGCAGACCCAGCTTGCGGACCAGCAGCACGTCGAGCTCACCGCCGACGATCGAGCACACGGCCGCCGCCACCGGGACACCGCCGCGCGGGAGCCCGAGCACCAGCGGATGCGAGTCCCGCAGGTGTTCCAGGGCCGTGCCGAGGACGCGGCCCGCCGCCGCACGATCCGGGTAGACCACGTCTCGAACGCTACTCCGCGTCAGGCTCCGGCGATACGCGCTCGGTGATGGCGAAACGGCGCAGCGCCAGGCTGGGGTTGGCGGTGCGGACGCGGGCGATGTGCGCCGGGTCGACCGTCGCGGTGAGCACGCCCGGCTCGTCACCGAGTTCGGCGAGGACCGCGCCTGCCGGGTCGACGATCATCGACGCGCCTGCCCCGCGCGGCGCGCACTGATCGGCGGCGGCCACATAGATCGTGTTCTCGATCGCGCGGGCGCGCAGCAGCGTGGTCCACTGGTCGACCTTCGCCGGGCCGGGAATCCACTGCGCGGGCAGCAGCAGCACGTGCGCGCCCGCCGCGGCGACACGCCGACATCCCTCCGGGAAACGGAGATCGAAACAGGTCTGCATGCCGAATATCACACCGTCGACGGCGAAGGTGGCCGGCGCGACGAGCGGACCGGCCTCGACGACATCGGATTCCAGATGCCCGAACGCGTCGTAGAGATGCACTTTCCGGTACACCGCGACGCGTGTTCCGTCGGGCCCGCAGGCGACGAGCGTATTGCTGATCCTGGTCGCTCCCGGCGTCGGCTGCTCGACCATACCGGCCACCAGATAGACCCCGAATTCCGCGGCGAGAGCACTGAGTCCGGTGGTGAACGGCCCGTCGAGCGGCTCGGCGATCGCCACCACCCGCTCGTCGAGCCGGGTCACCGCAAACATCGAGTATTCGGGTGCGAGCACCAGCCTGGCCCCCGCCTCGGCGGCCGTGCGGACGTGTTCACGCAGCGTCGCGAGATTGGCCGCCGGGTCGGTCTGGGGAGCGAATTGGACGACCGCGATCGGCACCTCGGCGGGTGCCGGTTCCTGATGTGCTGACCCGTTGGGCAGTTGCATAGGTCTCACCGTATTCACCCGGTGGCCGGGACAGCTACCGTCAGGCAGTAAACTGCTGGTCAATGAGTACCAATGAGGTCGACAGCGTTCCTGCCGACGACGACAGGCACGAAGAAGGCCCGACATTCGCCGATCTCGGGATCGATGACCGCGTCCTCGCGGCCATCGCCGATGTGGGCTACGAATCGCCGTCCCCGATCCAGGCGGCGACGATTCCCCCGCTGCTGTCCGGCGCGGATGTGG
The DNA here is from genome assembly GCF_053608285.1 of Nocardia sp. NPDC055053. Classification (NCBI taxonomy): domain Bacteria; kingdom Bacillati; phylum Actinomycetota; class Actinomycetes; order Mycobacteriales; family Nocardiaceae; genus Nocardia; species Nocardia sp. NPDC055053. Next base: position 233,555 of record NZ_JBSGVD010000006.1, read on the forward strand.
TCGGCCTCGCCCAGACCGGCACCGGCAAGACCGCTGCCTTCGCGATCCCGATTCTGATGGGTCTGGACACCGCCCAGAAGAAGCCGAGCGCGCTGGTGCTCGCCCCGACGCGTGAGCTCGCCATCCAGGTCGCCGAGGCCTTCGGCAAGTACTCCTCGCACATTCCCGGTCTGCACGTGCTGCCGATCTACGGCGGGCAGAGCTACGGCGTGCAGTTGTCGGGCCTGCGCCGCGGCGCGCACGTGGTCGTCGGTACGCCGGGCCGCGTGATCGACCACCTGGAGAAGGGCACGCTGGATCTGACCCAGCTGCGCTACCTGGTGCTCGACGAGGCCGACGAGATGCTCAAGATGGGCTTCCAGGAAGACGTCGAGCGCATCCTGCGCGACACCCCGAACGACAAGCAGGTCGCGCTGTTCTCCGCGACCATGCCCGGCGCGATCCGCAAGATCTCCAAGCAGTACCTGAACGACCCGGTCGAGATCACGGTCAAGTCCAAGACCCAGACCAACACCAACATCACCCAGCGCTATGTGCAGGTGTCGCATCAGCGCAAGCTCGATGCCCTCACGCGCGTCCTCGAGGTCGAGGACTTCGAGGCGATGATCATCTTCGTGCGCACCAAGCAGGCCACCGAGGAGCTGGCCGAGAAGCTGCGCTCGCGTGGTTTCTCCGCCGCGGCGATCAACGGTGACATCGCGCAGAACCAGCGTGAGCGCACCATCGGCCAGCTGAAGTCGGGCGCGCTCGACATCCTCGTCGCCACCGACGTGGCCGCGCGTGGTCTCGACGTCGAGCGCATCTCGCACGTCGTCAACTACGACATCCCGCACGACACCGAGTCCTACGTGCACCGCATCGGCCGCACCGGTCGCGCGGGCCGTTCGGGTCAGGCGCTGCTGTTCGTCGCGCCGCGCGAGCGTCATCTGCTCAAGTCGATCGAGCGCGCCACCCGGCATCCGCTCACCGAGATGCAGCTGCCCAGCGTGGACGATGTCAACGCGACCCGCGTGTCGAAGTTCGGTGACGCGATCACCGAGAACCTGTCCTCGGACAATGTGGCGCTGTTCCGCAAGCTGATCGAGGACTACGAGGCCGAGCACAACACGCCGCTGGTCGACATCGCCGCGGCGCTGGCCGTCGGCGGCTTCGACGGCGACAACTTCTTCATGGAGCCCGAGCCGGAGCCCGCGCCGCGGCGCGAGCGTGATCGGGACCGGGATCGGGACCGGGAGCGCGCCCCGCGCCGCTTCGACGACGAGGACCGCGCCCCTCGCGGCCCGTCGTTCTCCCGCGAGAGCGGCCAGGAGCTGGCGACCTACCGGATCAGCGTCGGCAAGCGGCACCGCGTGGTGCCCGGCGCGATCGTCGGCGCCATCGCCAACGAAGGCGGCCTGCGCCGCAGCGACTTCGGGCACATCAGCATCCGGCCCGATTACAGCCTCGTCGAGCTGCCTGCCAACCTGCCGAACGAAACGCTGGAAGCGTTGCGCCGCACCAGGATCAGCGGTGTGCTGATCCAGCTGCAGCCCGATCAGGGCCCGCCGGCGCAGCGGCTGAACTCGCGTGGCCCGCGGCGCGATCGCGAGGCGCGTCCGCGGACCGAACGGCGTAAGCCGAGGTTCTGACGCCGGGCGCCTTCGCAGAGATCGGCGAAGGCACACCCCGTGGCGAAGTTCGACATGCCGCGGGTAGCGCCCTGGTCGCCCGCGGTGCTGGTTAAGGTGTTTGCCGTCGGGTGTGCGTGAACACAGGAGGGCCGCGTTTGTTCGTGTCCGGTGATCGGGTGATCGGTGCCGTCGGCGACCTCGTGCGCGCCGCGGACTGTGAGTTCGCGCTGCTGCGCGCCGTCGACGCGGCCCTCGGCAACCTCCCTGGCGCGCCGGACGCCGCTGTCCCCGTCGCCCGTCCGTCCGAGGTCGCGCCGGAGTTGCTGCGCCACTTCGGCGACTCGCTGATCCGCATCCCGTCACCCGAGGTACCCGGCGCCACACCCGCCGCCCGGATCGCCGCACTCACCGCCGCGGCGGAACAGACCATGGCGGCGCTGCGGGACGGCGCCGCCGCCATCCACGGCGCGATCTTCTTCGACGGCCGATTCGCCTGCGGCGCCGACCTCCTGATCCGAGACCTCGATACCCAGCAGTACACGCCGCACACCACCATCGGGTCTGCCGAGGTCGGGGCGACTGTCGCGCTGCACACCGGCGAGCTGCACGGTGATCTCGGCTCCCAGCCGGAAGCGCCCGGGCTCGTGGAGGATGCGACCGCCGAGTCACCTCTCGAGCCGTCGGCGCCCACGCCGGCCGACGCGCGATTCGCTTCGCCTCGCGATGATTTCCGTGCGCTGCGTCGCGAGCTTGCTATCGGTCGGACTCCGTTCGAGCGGGCCACCGCGTCGGCCGGCGCGCTCGAGGTCGACACGCCTCGTGAATCGTTGCGTGCCCGAATCGCGTTCGCGGCGTGCGCGGAGGCGCTGACCGCCGCGGGGATCGGCATCGATCCGTTGGCGTATCTGTCGACACCGACAGGGGAGCAGCGCGTGCGCACCGAGGAGCTCCGGTCGGTGTATCTGGCGCGCCGGGCGCGGGTGGAGCGGATTGTCGAGGAGAAGCTGACCGAACTGCTGCCGGTGCAGTGGGGTGATCCGCGCTACCTCGCGTGTGGGCGGTGCGCGAGCTGTCGCGTTGCCGCCGCGACCGCGCGTGATCTGTTGCTGGTGGCTGGGATCCGGCCTACCCAGCGGGCGCGGCTGCGCGAAGCGGGTGTGCTGACCATCGATCGGCTTGCCACGACGACGACACCGGTCGCCGGGCTGGCTCCGCGCACGGTGACCGCCCTGCGCCGCCAAGCCGAGATCCAGGTCCAGCGGGAGCGGACCGGCGAACCGGCCTTCGCCCTGCGCGACGCGACCGCGCTGGGCGCGTTGCCAGCGCCGAGCCGCGGCGATCTCGCGCTGATCGTCGATGTCGACGAGCGCGGCGCCATCACCGCCGTCGAACTGTCCGACGCGAGCTCTGTCGTCTACCGCCCCGCGATCAGCCGGGTCGAGACCGCCGGCCAGCACCGACATGGCGCGCACGTCGGCGTCGGGCGCAGTCCGGCGCGCGTGGCGCGGGCGGACTTCGACCGGTTCACCGGCGCCGACTCGACGGGTGACGTGCTCGACGAACTGCTCGACATCATCGGCGAACACCGCGCGGTCGACCCGAATGTGCGGGTGTACCACTACGGTTCGGCGGTCAGGACGGCACTGCTGGACTGGTCGGGCCGCCTCGGCACCGGCGCCGACCTGCTCGACGAGCTGCTGGCCGACGGCGCCCTGTTCGATCTGGCGCCCATCGTGCGCACCGCGCTGCTGATCGGCGAACAGTCCTACGACACCACGGGATTGGCCGGGCTGTTCCCCGCCACCGAGAGCCGCGCCACCACCGTGCTCGTACTGCGGGAATGGCTGCTCGCGCGCGCCGCCGACGCGGGTGTCGACGTGCCGGGCACCCGGTTCGCCGTCGCCGAGTCCGACGCGCCGCCGTCGCTGCGGCCCGGCTCGCTGGAAGCCGCGCTCGCCGAATTCGCCGCCGCCGCCGAGGGTGACGCGGCCCGCGCCGCCGCCCTGACAGCCGCCATCCTCGGCTACCACCGCCGCGAACGCCAGCCCCGCTGGTGGGCCCACATCGACCGCCTCGGCCATCCCGTCGGCGAATGGGCCGACGCGCCGGGCGTGCTCGTCGCCGAGTGGGGCACCGTCGACACCAAATGGCATCGCACACCCCAGCTTCCGACGATGCGCCGCTACCTGACGCTGACCGGCAGACTCGGCACCGGCGCGACGCTCACGCCCGGCACCCAGATGGTCACCATCTACGACGGCGCCGCCGCGGCGGGCATGACCCAGACCCTCGGCCGCCGCGCCACCGCGACGGCGACCGTCCTCGGCTGCGCCGTCGACGCGAACTTCGACGACACCGTCCGCCTGGAGGAGCTGCTCCCCGCGGGCTGCCCGCCCTACGACGACCTCCCCGCCGCCATCGCCCCCGGCCCGCCCGACGGCGAGGCCGATATCGAAGCGGCACTGGAGTTCACCGCCCAGGACCTGCTCATGACGCTGCCCTCGGTCCCCGAGAACGCCGTCTACGACCTGCTCCTGCGCCGCGCGCCCCGCCTGCGCGACGGGCTGGCGCTGCCGGAGGTGCACGGCGACATCGCCGCGGCACTGGCGACCGCGGTGGGTGCCCTCGACGCCTCCTACCTGGCCGTGCACGGCCCGCCCGGCACCGGCAAGACCGGTACCACCGCCCGCGCGATCGAACGGCTCGTCACCCGGCACAAGTGGCGGATCGGCGTGGTCGCGCAGTCGCACGCGGTGATCGAGCGGATCTTCGACGCCGTCGTCGAGGCCGGGTTGCTGCCCGAGCTGGTGGCCAAGAAGGATGTCGCCTCGGTCGGCCCGGAATGGTCGGCCATCGATGCCGACCGGTACCCGCGGTTTCTCGACAATGCCGTCAACGGGTGCGTGATCGGCGGCACCACCGCCGATTTCGTCGACGACACCCTGATCGCGCCGGAGGCGCTGGACCTGCTGGTGATCGCCGACGCGGGCGAGTGTTCGCTGGCCGACACCGTCGCCGTCGCCGTGAGCGCGCGCAACCTGCTGCTGATCGGCGATCCGGTGCCGTCGCCCGCCCAGGCGGCGCATCCGGAGCGGGTGCAGGCCTCGGCGCTGGAATGGCTGTGCGACGGCGCCGCCACCCTGCCCGCCGACCGCGGCTACTTCCTCGATCGCACCTGGCGCATGCACCCGGCGGTGTGCGAGCCGGTGTCGGCGAGCTGCTACGACGGCAGGCTGCGGGCCAGCGAAACCATCACCCTCGCCCGGGATCTGGCCGGGATCGCTCCCGGCGTGAGCACCGTGCTCGTCGAACATCGCGGCAGTGCCACCGAATCCGACGCCGAGGCGCGCGAGGTGGTGCGCCGGGTGCGCGCCCTGCTCGGCGAGACCTGGACCTCCGGCGGCCGGGCCCGTCGGCTGCATCCGCACGACGTGTTCGTCGTCGCGCCGTACGCCGCGCAGGTGGCGCGGATCCGCACCCTGCTGGCGCGCGCCAAGATCGAGGACGTCCTGGTCGGCACGCCCGACCGGTTCCGTGGCCGCGAAGCCGCCGTCGTCGTGCTGTCGATGACCACGTCCACGCCCGCCGACGCCCCGTTCGGGATGCGACCGCTGTTGTCGCGCACCGTGATCCACGCGACGCTGTGCCGGGCGATGTGGAAGGCGATCGTGATCCGCTCGCCGCTGCTCACCGAGTACCTGCCGGACACACCGGAAGAGCTGGCAGCGCTGGCCGGATTCCTCCGGCTGGGCTAGCCCGTCCACCCGCGCCGAGTATTCACCAGACGCGTGGTCATACGCTCCGTAGCAACCGGCGCAGCCAGTCGGCCGCGTATTCCGGTGTGGCCGGCGCGATGTCGACGTGGTGTGCCGCGTGCACCAGGTAGCGGCCGTCGCCGCTGACATCGATCCAGGACAGCACGCTTGTCGGCGATTCGTCCCCGCCCGCGCCGACCAGTATCTGCCCGATGCCGGTGCGCGGGCGCTGCAACAGCCTGCGGACCCGCGCGGCATCGGACGGACCGGCGACCGGAGCGGTGACCAGGTCGCGGCTGTCCTCGCGCACCTTGGCCGCGAGTGCGGAGATCCGGCTGCCGGTCCCGGCGAGCTGCGCGGGAATCCGGGCGAACACCTGGGCGGCGAACCGTTTCGTGCTGCCGACCTGGACGTGGACGCTGCCGCCGCGGTCGTCGGCGGTACCCGGTTCCTGCACGGCGAGCACGGCGACGTCACCGGTGACGGCGCCGAGCATCCGGACCGGTGCCGCGGCCTGCCCGCAGACTTCGACCCGGATCTCCGGCTTGGCGAGCACCCGCAGCGCCGCCGACAGATCGGCGTCCAGGGTCCGGGCGCACCAGGCGTCGAGCGCGGGCTGCTGGGCCGCGCGTTCGGCGGTGTCGCGGGCCGAGGCGCGCACGGCGAGCGGATACGGGATCCGGTCGCCGTCGATGCGCGCCCAGGCCAGCGCGAACTGGTCCGGCGTGAGGTGCCAGTTCACCCCCGCTCGGTCCACTCACCGAGCACGGCGGGACTGGTCGGCTCCATCTTGCCGATCAGCGCGTTCACCTCGTCGGCGGGTTCCAGGTAGGTCGGCTCCTCGTCGAGGAACCGCAGGAACTCGTCGTCGTCTTCCTCGTCGTCCTCCTGCGGTGGCTGCGGACGCGGACCGCTCGGCGGGCGGGTCGTATCGGCGGCCATCATCGCCCCGCCCATCATGCCGCCGATCGCGCCCGCGCTCATGCCCGCCGCGGCGTCGCCACCGGCGGCGGCGGGGTCGTGGCCGGTCGACGCCGTCGCGGTGTCCGTTCCGGAGTTCGCACTGCCCGGGGACTGCTGCCCGCCGGTGGTGACGGGGTGGGCTGATGCGGATTGGGTTGTCGCGGTGGAGGTTTTGTCGTCCGCGGGCTGGCCGGCAGCGGCCCGACCGCCGGAGTTCTGACCGGCCGAGGGGCGGTCGCGGCGGGTGCGCGAGTCCGCCGAAGGGATGAACCCGGCCGGAGCGGCCGCGGCGTTCGACGCCGGGCCGCCCGCAAGCGACGTGGCGGCGGTGGCGCCGCCGTTCGGCTGCGCGACCTGTGCGACTTGCGCGGGCGCGACCCCAGCCGCGGCAGTCGCAGCGGAAGTGCCTGTCGGCGTACCGCTTCCACCACTCACCTGCGCACCTGCCGCGGTCGTAGCGGCCTCCGCGCCTGTCGTTTCCGCTGGGGTCCCGCCAGCTGAGGCGGTATCGGTCACGGTCGTGACCGGCGCAGTCACGGCCCCAGGGCCAGTGGTGGACGGAGCCCCCGCGACACCATTCGACCCGGCCGCAGCGGGCAGCGCCCCCGGCTCCGTGGTGATGTCAGAGAAGGACGGAATCCCCGACCCCGTCGGCACGAAGGCCCCCGCGTAGATCGACTCCATCGCCCGCACCGCATCGAGGCGGGCGTTCTCGGCCTGCCGCACGATCGCGGCATTGTCCGAAGCCTGCTGGGAATCCAGCAATGCCGCGGCCGGATCAGGCTGCGCCCCATCGGGTTCCGCGATCGCGGCGCGCACCGACTCCGCGGCATCGCCCGCCTGGCTGAGCCGAACCCCGACAGCGGTCAGCACATCGGCGATCCGCCTGCCCGCCTGCTCGAAGTCACGCACCGCGTCGCTCGCCTGCTGGGCGGCGGCCCCGCGCCACCCGTCGGCGATCGCGGCCCTGATCTCACTGTGCGCGTTCTCGACCTCGTCACCGAGCCCGGTCGACGCGGCAAGGAACACCTGGCCCGCACCGGCCAGCGCCGCCGGATCGAGCTGCCGGACAGCCTGATAGATCTCGGCGTGCGAGAGGTTGTCGAAGACCTCGACGGTGGGGCAGTAATCGGGATCGGTGCCCGGTGCGGAAATACTACGCATGGCTCGCTCCCGGAACCTCGATCGCGGCGACCGAGCCCGCCAGCGCCTGATCGCCGTCCTGATAGGCGACGCCCGCGGCGCGGAAGACGGCGGCGAGCGCACGCGCGGTGCTCGCGTAGGCGCGCAGCTGTTCCAGCGCGTCCCCCGCCTTGCCCTCGAATCCGGTGCGCAGCGCGGCACCAGAGGCGAGTCCGCCGAAACCGGGAATCACCTCCGCGCCACCGAGCGCCTGCACCTGGGCTTCCACCGCGGCGGCCAGCCGCTCGTAGCGCTGAGCGCAGCGTTCTGGTGCACCGTCGGCGACGAGCACGCCGTCGATCCACAGCCCACCCTCGTCCACGGCCTGGCCGAGGGCCGCCGTATTCGGCAGCCCCGTTCGATTCGGTTGCACCGTTCCCCCTTCGTCGTTCATCGCACCGCGGCCAGTACCCACTCGGCGATATCGGCCGTCACGCGCTGCTGCACCGGTTCGTGCAACAGGTCGTGTCCGGCGTCGGCGTACTCGCGCAAATCTACCGATCCGTGCCGCGCTGTCCATAGCCGGATCACATCGATGGGCGCCCGCCGGTCGTCGGCTCCGTGCACCGCGAGGACCGGCAGACGCGGGTCCGGCGCGATCTCGGTGGCGCGGCGTGGCGTGCCACAGAGGACGAGTCCGCCCAGGTCGCCGGGGTTTTCGGCGGCGACGGCGAGCGCGGTGACGGCGCCGAGCGAATGACCCATCAGCACCGGCGCCGCCGCCGTGACCTCGCCGAGCAGTCCCCGTGCGTCGGCGGCGAGCTCGTCGATGGTGCCCGGCGCATCCGGATCGCCTTCGCTGAGGCCCTGTCCCGCGGTGTCCAGCGTCCACAGCTCGATCCGCGCGAGCCGTTCCAGCGTGGTGGCGAAACGGTGGTAGTGCCCGCTGTGCTGGCCGGTGCCCGGCAGCAGCACCAGCGTCGCCGCGGGCGCGTCGACGGACCACCGCCGGTAATGCAGCCTGCCGCGGGCGCTGTCGTAGTAGGGCACGCACCGATTATGACCGCAGGGCGAATTGTCGTGTGCGACAGAACCGGTGCGCGAAACCGTTGCTGTGCACGATGCTGGGTGCAGACGCGGTTCGCTGTGCAGACTGGGCACACCACTACCCGTGGGTAGCCGTTAGACTTCGCGCGTCGAGCTGGGTCAACTGAGTCGAGGTCTTGCATGTCGTCGTTCCGTCGTTGCGTCGTCCACGTTGCTGTCGGCGCGGCCATCGTGACCACCGCGTCGCTCGGTACCGGCCCGGCCGCCGCCGCCCCACTCGCCAGCTGCGGGCAGGCGCGCCAGGATGTCGCGATCCGCTCGAGTGTGCCGCTGCTGGACTGGTCGGAGAACTTCGGTCTCGACACCGCCGGGAATCTCTGGGTCGCGCGGGTCATGCGCGGCGAGGTACAGCGCTACGACCGCGAGGGCAGGCTGACCGCCACCGTCGCGGTAGCGGCCCCCGGCGCGGTCCGGCTCGGCCCCGACGGGCTGCTCTATGTCGTCACCGGCAATTCGCCGCTGGCGGGCTCGGGCGGGATCGTCCGCTTCGACCCGATGGCCACCGACCCGGTGCCCACCCCCTTCGCCACCGGCTTCCCGCAGCCCAACGGCGCCGCGTTCGACGCCGACGGCAACCTCTACGTGACCACCGCCAACGGCCTGCACCGGCTACGCCGCGACGGCAGCGAGGACATGGACTGGTGGGCCCGCGTGAAGGTCGAAGGCTCCAACGGCGTTGTGGTAGCGGGTGATTCGGTCTACGTCACCGCCAACTTCGTCGCCACCGACGGCGCGCCCGTAGGCCGGGTGCTTCGCCTGTCCCGCACGAACCCGGCCGACAGCGCCACCGTCGCCGACCTGACCTCGTTCGGCACCCTGCCCGATTTCGTCGACGACCTGGTCGTCCGGGACGGCGCACTGTACGTCACCACCCTGGCAGGCCACCTCGTCCGCGTCGACCCGAAGTCGGGCGCCGCGTGCACCGTCGTCTCGACGCAGCCGTTGACCGCGGTCGTCGCCGACCCCGCCGACTCGTCGGCCCTGCTGGCCGGATCCGAAGAAGGAACTGTGCTGCGCATCCACCCGAACAGCTAGCTCGATCCGGCGGGCGCCACCTGATTCGCGTGACGCCCGCGTGCGCTCAGTGGGCGGGCGCGTAGGCCAGTCCCTAGCTGGTGGCGTTGCCGATCCGGGCGATGCCTGCGCGGTCGATTCGACCGGAGGCCGACGTCGTTGGAGTCAGCCGTCGACGGTGAGCGCCGACGGCGGGTTGGCCGGGGCGGGCGCGGGCTGCGGTGCTTCGGCGGGCGCGGGAGCCGGTGCCGGAGCGGCGGCTTCCGGGGCGGGGGCCTGCGACTTGGGCGCACCCGTTGAAGCCTCGCCGGAGCCGGGGCTGGTGGCCTGCGGTGCGGGCGCGGGAGCGGCGGGCGCTTCGGTGGCCTGGACCGGTAGGTCGGGAACGACGAAAGTGCCGACGGTCGGGGTCATCACGCAGCGGGCGCCCGGGTAGTCGATCGTGCCCCACATGGAGGCGATCACGGTGCCCGCGCCGCTGTGCACGGTCTTCGACAGCGACGGCAGCTGGAATTCGGTCTGGTCGTCGAGCGCGACGATGCCGCTCTGTCCGGTGTTCACGTTCACCCAGGCCACGCTCAGACCCGAGGCCAGCGCGAAACCGGTGTGCCGCGGGCTGGCGCTGAACCGGATGTCACCGGGCGCCATGCTCGTCTCGGTGCGCGGGCCCGGCCCCTCGAAGGTGGCGGCGGCGATGATCGTGGTGATCGGGCCGTTGCTGCCGCAGCCGAATGTCGGCGCCGCGTAGGAGAACGGGATGAACTGAGCGGAGATGTCGCGCAGCGTGTCGGCACCGACCAGCTTGGTGAAGCTGTCCAGCGCGCTGACGCCCGCCTTCGCCGAGATGTCCTCGCCCGCGAGGTGGGTCAGGTGGCCGATGCCGTCCTCGAGCGGGGTGGGGGCCGCACTCGCAGTCGTGGCCAGCAGTGCCAGCGCGCCGATGCTCGCCGCGGTGACCGTCGCTGCCCTGACTGCGATGGATCTGCCGTTCACCCGTAACTCCTCGGTGCGTGCTCGTCACCGGTTCCCCGGCTCGTCTGGCAACGTACCAGGCCGCCGACCGGGTCGCCGAGCGTGCCGTCCCGAGGGCAGAGCGTGGACAAATGTGATGTAGTCGACACTGGCGCTTACTCGGGGGTAGGTTTTTCTCGACGGGTACCGACCACGCTGGGAGATCCGGATGAAGTTAGCCCTTTCCTCTGAAGAGGTCGCCTTCCGCGACGAGCTCCGGCATTTCTACAAGACCGAGATCCCGGTCGAAATCCGCGACCGCGTCAAATACGGCCACGAGCTGTCCCGCGACGACATCGTCACCGCGAACAAGATCCTCAACGACAACGGCCTCGCCGTGCCCAACTGGCCGGTGGCCTGGGGTGGCAAGGACTGGACGCCGATGCAGCGCCACCTGTGGCTCGACGAGATGCAGCTGGCCTCGGTGCCGGAGCCGCTCACGTTCAACGCCTCGATGGTCGGGCCGGTCATCGCCCAGTTCGGTTCCGAGGAACTCAAGCAGCGCTTCCTCCCGCCGACCGCGGCGCTCGACATCTGGTGGTGCCAGGGCTTCTCCGAACCCGACGCCGGGTCCGACCTCGCCTCGCTGCGCACCACCGCGGTCCGCGACGGCGACTCCTACATCGTCAACGGCCAGAAGATCTGGACCACGCTCGGCCAGTACGCCGACTGGATCTTCTGCCTGGTTCGCACCGACCCGAGCGCGCCGAAGAAGCAGGCAGGCATCTCCTTCCTGCTGTTCGACGTGAAGTCGCCCGGCGTCACCATGCGCCCGATCAAGCTGATCGACGGCAGCTACGAGGTCAACGAGGTCTTCTTCGAGAACGTCAGGGTGCCCGCCGATCAGCTGGTCGGCGAGGAGAACCAGGGCTGGACCTACGCCAAGTTCCTGCTCGGCAACGAGCGCACCTCGATCACCGGCGTCGGCAAGACCAAGGTCAAGATCGGGCTCGCGAAAGACTATGCGCGCCAGACCAGGACCGGGCACGGCACGCTGCTCGAGGACCCGGTGTTCGCCGCCCGCGTCGCCGAGCTGGAGAATGAGCTGCTCGCGCTGGAATTGACCCAGCTGCGGGTTGTCTCCAATTCCGCCGACGGCAAGCCGAACCCGGCCTCCTCGGTGTTGAAGCTGCGCGGCTCCGAGCTGCAGCAGAGGGCCACCGAACTGCTGCTCGACATCGCGGGCGCCGACGCGCTCCCGGTCGACGCCGACGGCATCGCCTCGCCCGCCTGGGCCCAGCACACCGGGCCCAGCTACCTGAACTACCGCAAGGTCACCATCTACGGAGGCTCGAGCGAGGTTCAGCGCTCGATCATTTCCTCCACGATCCTCGGATTGTGAGGCGCTGACATGGATCTCGAACTCACCGACGAACAGACGATGCTGCGCGACACCGTGCGCGAACTGCTGCACCGGTTCTACGACGGCGAAGCCCTCGCCAAGGCCGGCGAGACCGACCCCGGCTGGAACCGCACGGTCTGGAAACAGCTGGCCGAGCTCGGCGTGCTCGGCCTGACCATCGACGAGGACGACGGCGGCGTCGGCGCGGGCCCGGTCGAGGCGATGCTGGTGCAGGAGGAGCTCGGTCGCGCGCTCGCCCCGGAACCGGTGCTCGACGCGGTCGTGATCCCGGCCGAGCTGCTGAAGCTGACCGGCAGCGCCGAACAGCGCGGCCGCCTGCTGCCCGCGCTGGCCGCGGGGGAGAAGCTGCTGGCCTTCGCGCACGCCGAGCCCGGCATGCGCTGGCCGTCGACGGAGATCACCACAACCGCCACCGCACAGGGCGACGGATACACGCTGACCGGCGTCAAGAACCCGGTGCTGCGCGGTGACTGCGCCGACGAACTGATCGTCAGCGCGGTGCTGCCCGGCGGCGGAACCGGCCTGTTCCTGGTCGACCCGACCGGGTCCGGGGTGACCAAGCGTGCCTACCGGACCTTCGACGGCAGGCGCGGCGCGCAGTTCGACTTCGACGGCGCCCCCGGCGAACTGCTGGGCGACACCGTCGACGCCGCCGAGCAGATCGCGCTGGTCCAGGGGTACGCGCAGGCGGCGCTGTGCGCGGAATCGGTGGGGGCGATGGAGATCGCGCTGACCCTGACGACCGACTACCTCAAGACCCGCAAGCAGTTCGGCGTCACGCTGTCGAAGTTCCAGACGCTGACCCAGCGCGCCTCGGACTGCTACGTCTCGCTCGAACTGGCCCGCAGCATCAGCCTGTTCGCGACGGCGGCGCTGGCCGACGGCGGCAACGATCCCGTGGTCGCCTCGCGGGCGCGGTTGCAGGTCGGACGCTCCGCCGAGCACATCGGGCGCGAGGCGATCCAGATGCACGGCGGCATCGGTGTCACCGCGGAATATCCGGTGAGCCACTACGTCGCCCGGCTGACCGCGATCGGGCAGACGCTCGGTGGCGCACTGGAACACCGCCGGGTGCTGGCCGACCGCGTCGGCAGTTACGACCTGCCGGAGCTGTAGGACGGATCGGTGATGGTGCGTGCCCCTGCCGGGGTGCGCACCATCGCTGTGTCAGCCCTCGTCGTCGGTGGTCGTCGGGTCGGCGGTCGCACCCGGTGTCGGGGTGGCGCCGGTGTCGGCCGGGGTGGCGAGCGCCGGGGTGGTGTGGTCGTGCGCCTGCGTCGTCGGATAGTCCGGCTCGGTGGTCTCCTCGGCCGGGGGAGTGGTCCGCGGCGGAGAGGTGCGTGTCGGCACCGGCCGGGTGGTGGTGCTGCGCGGCGCGGTCGTCGTTGACTGGTCCTCGGCGGTGGTCGCGGGTGGCCGCGACTCGGTGGTCGCTTCCGCGGGCCGGGACTCCGTCGTCGTCTCGCCCTCGGGCGGCGGTTCCGAGGGTGAGGTCTCGGTCGAGCTGAGGCTGAACGGTTTCCGCGGCGACATGTACGGCGCGATCCGCCAGCTGGGCGACGGCGGGATCGAGATCCGTACGGTCGTCGAGGATGTCTCCTCGGCGATCCGGCTCGGTGCGGCGGCCAGATTCGCGTTCAGCGGCGGCGGCGGAACGTAGACGTCCTGCTGCCCGACACCGCACGCACCGATGACGATCAGTCCGAGCGACACCGCGCCAACAGCGATTGCCGGACCTACGAGCTTGGTCGGGCTGTCATCCATCGCGTGCACTCCTCGTCGGCTTCGAGTCGCCTCACAGTAGTGCAGGACCGGCGATTCGGCAGTACTGGTCCGGTGAATCAGTAGTTTTTAAACATTTGTGATTCAGATATCGGATTGATTTCGTCAGCGTGTCGCGGGGACGTGTCGCGCGCGATCGGCGTCGCCGGGTCGTAGCGTGTGTGAGCGAAGTTACGCATGAGACGCCCGGAACGACCTACTGACGCGCGAGGGTTGCGCGACGCGAGAATCTGATCGGCGTCATCGAGGAGAAACTGATGGGAGCTTATTCGACACCCCGGCTGAAACCCGCGGCGGCGAACGGCGATTCGGCCGCAGCGGCAAATATTCAGCACGCACTGTCGAACCCGCCGGGTAATCGCGCTGTCGCGGTCACCGCACGGGTCATGGGCTGGTTGTTCTTCGTCGGCGGTCTCGTCGGCGCCGGGCTCGGCCTCGCCGGCCTGCATGTGGAGATCACCGTCGCCGGCCTGATCCTGGCCTGCACCGCCGGCCTCGTTCTGCTGAAGCTGCGCACCGACCGGGACTTGCTCGAGAAGGACTGAGCGGCAGCGGAATTCAGGTGCGATCGGCCCGTCTGGGGCCTACCGTCGATGCTGTGCGTATCGACATCACCGGCGACGCCGCCCGCTTCCTGGCCGAGGCCGAGAACTTTCTGCGTCTAGACCCCTTGCGGCATACGGTGATCGCCACCGCCGTCGCCAACGAGCTCGGCGGCCGGGCGGGCGGCGCGATGACCCGATTCTTGACGGTGCGCGACGACGCGGGGCAGATCGTCGGCGTCGCGACCAGTGCCTTCGGCGGCAAGGTCTACCTCGGCGAGCTGCCGTCGCACAGCATCCCGGCCGTGGCCGATGCCTTCTCGGCGGAGCAGGCCCCGCCTTCCAGCGTCGAGGGCGTCCAGGCCGACGCGGCTGCCTTCGCCCGGTACTGGTCGCAGGAGACGGGCGGGACCACCGCGGAATCGTTCTCGGCCCGCCTGTTCCGGCTCGCGACCCTGTCCGTTCCCGAGGCGGTTGGCAAGCCGCGGCCGGCCACCGAGGACGATCTCGGCGTCTGCCGCGCCTTCATCGAGGCCTTCTGTGCCGAGATCGGTGAACCGCGGCCGTTCGACGAGCAGGCCGCGCTGCGGCGGATCGACGCCGGGTTCTGGTGGCTGTGGGAGCACGACGGAGCGCCCGCCGCCTTCGTCGGCCGCAACGTCGAGATCCTCGGCTGGGCGAGAATCGGACCGGTCTACACGCCTCCGCAACTGCGCGGCAACGGCTTTGCCAGTGCGCTGACCGCCGCGGTTTCCGGGGTCGTGCGGGCCGAGGGTGCCGGCGTCTGCCTGTTCACCGACCTGGCCAATCCGACGTCGAACAAGATCTACCAGGCGATCGGGTACGAGCCCGTCCGCGACTTCGTGAACTACACGCTGACCGCCGCGGGCTAGGTCAGCGGCGCGGTATGCCACCACTCGAGCATCTGCGCCTCGTCGGCGATGAACCCGCGGCTGTACATGAGCATGGCCGCGCGGCCCGGGTCGGCGTCGAACCGGGTGACCATGCGCGGCGACTTCGGCTGGCTGTCGTGCAGAACGAAGTTCGTGTAGGCGTGACCGGTGTGCGTCGTGGCCCGGACATCGTGGGCGGGCAGCGCGGCGACGGCCTGCTGTGCCTGGTCGGCGGAGGGATAGAGGAAGAACTCGTAGATCGCCTTGTTGCCGCCGCCGAAGCAGTGCCACATGACCACCCAGTCGCCCATCTCGGGGTCGGTGGCGTCGCGGCTCGCGGTGGCCCGGTCATAGGCGAAGCAGCCCGCATTGCCCAGGCCCGTCCCCGCGTGGACCAGGTTGCCGGCGGAGGTGTGCGGCAGCATGCGCGGGAACTGGTCGCTGAGCTGCGCGGCGTTCGCCCCGATGACCTTGCGGTCGCTGGTCGTCGGCGAGGCGGCGCTCGACGTCGTGCGCTGGGCGACGGAAGTGGCTGTGCGCGACGCCGGCTCGGTCGTGGTCGAGACGCCCGACGACGATGCGGTGCCCTCCGGGCCGGTCAGCGCACCCACGATCAACCAGGTGATCAGCCCGAGCAGGATGATCGTGGCGACCCAGCTCACCGGTGACGCCTGCCAGCGGGAGCGACGCTTCGGACCGAGATAGTCCTCGGCCACCTTCGACCGCCCGCCGTCGCCACGCGCCGCCGAGGCGCCGTGCGGCCGCTCGGCCCGAACATTCGGCGCGGGACGATGCGGCGAGGAACCGGCTTGCCACGATCCGTGCTGCACCCCGGCGCCTGTCCATGAGGGCTCCTGCCCACCGGGCGGCGGCTGCTGGAAACCGGTAGGCGATAGCTGCTGCGCGCCCGACCACGAAGGCTGTTGCATGCCGGGCCCCGACGGCTGCTGGCTGCCAGGCCATGAAGGCTGTTGCATGCCTGGTGACGACGGCTGTGGCGCGCCCGGCGAAGATGCCTGCTGCGCACCGGGCCACGACGGGGTACCCGTCGCAGGCCACGCGTTCGGTCCGGCGCCCGCATCCGAGCCGGTGAACGGTGCCCTCCCGGCGACCGGGTAGCCGGGAGCGGGTGTGTAGGGCGAGTTCGGCGGATACGTTCTGGTCTGCGCCGACGCCGGGAATGGTCGTCCCGCTGTCGGATCGGCCAGTGCCTGCCCCGCGGCTGCCGCGAATTCGGCGCACGAGGCGAACCGCTCCTCCGGGCGCTTGGCCATGCCACGTGCCAGCACCACGTCGAGTGCGGGCGGGAGGTCGGACCGCAGGGTGCTCGCGGGCGGGGGCGGCTGCTGGAGATGGCCCTGGATCACCGCGACGGGGTTGGCCGCGTCGAACGGGGTGGTCCCGGTGAGCAGCCGGAACAGGGTGCAGGCCAGGGAGTACTGGTCGGCGCGGCCGTCCAGCGCGATTCCCGACAGCTGTTCCGGGGAGGCGAAAGCGAGGGTGGCGGTGAAGGTTCCGGTCTGGGTGAGTTTGGCGGCGTTGTCGTTGTGCAGGCGGGCGATGCCGAAGTCGGTGAGGTAGACGCGTTCGCTGTCGTCGACCGGCTCGAGCAGGATGTTGGCCGGTTTCACGTCGCGGTGCAGCACGCCCCTGCTGTGCGCGAAGTCCAGTGCCGCCGCGGTCTCGGCGACGATGCGCACCGCCCGCGCCGGATCCACCGGGCTCGAGAGCGAGGCCGCGTCGGCGCCGTCGATGTAGCGCATCGAGATCCACAGCTGGTCGTCCTCGACGCCGCGGTCGTACACGGTGACGATATTCGGGTGCTCGAGCTGCGCGACCAGGTCGGCCTCGCGTTCGAACCTGGCCCTGATCTCGGTGTCGAAGAACAGTTCCCGGTTCAGCAGCTTCATCGCGGTGCGCCGGGGCAGCCGCGGATGACGCGCCAGGTACACCGAGCCCATGCCGCCGCGGCCGAGCAGCCGCTCGATGGTGTACCCGGCGAAAACGCCGCCCTCGTCGATCATTCGCTCAGTTCAGTGGTGCCGAGCGCCACCAGCGCAGCACCTCGTCGGCCGTGCCGTAGGCATCGGTGAACATCAGGAACTGGGCGCGATCGGGGTCGCCGGTGAACTGCGTGATGATCTTGTTCCCGTTGTCGGTGTACTTGTAGTTGGTGTACTGCTTGCCGCCGTTGGTGTCGACCGACTTGGTGTTGGCTGGCAGTCCGTCGATCACGGCCTGCACGTCGGCCGCCGAGTTGTAGACGTAGATCCGGTAGAACGGATCGTCGCCGCCGCTGCCGCCACCGTCGTAGCAGCGCCACTGCCAGACCCACGCGCCGAAATCGGGGTCGCCGTCGTTGGCGGAGGGGGTGTAGCCGGTGTCGGTCTCCCAGCAGGTAGCGCCGTTGTAGCCGGTTTCGCCGTCGGTGTCGGCGGGAACCATCCGGCCGAACTCGGCGCTGATGGCGGCGGCGTCCGGGGTGACGTGCTTGCCCGCCGCCACCGAGGTCGTCGTTGTGGTGGAGCCGCCGCCGGAATCGTCGCCGCTGACCGCGACCCCGATGCCGATCAGCAGCGCGAGCACAACGACGACGGCGACGATGATGCCGACGATCAGGCCGGTGTTCGACTTCGACGGCGGTCGCGGACCCTGCGGGTACTGGCCGAAACCCCCGCCCGCCGGCGGACGCGGCGGGGCGGGCGGCGTCGGATACTGCGGCCGGGACTGCTGGGCGTACGGATTCTGCGTCGCCGCGCCACCGGTCAGCGGCGGCGCCTGGTTGGCCATCGGTGCGCCGGTCATCGGTCCTTGTGCCACGGTGCCCATGGCGCCGCCGGTCATCGGCCCGTGTCCCACCGTGCCCATCGGCCCGCCGGTCATCGGACCCTGCGTCGCGGTGCCCATCGGGCCGCCCGTCATCGGTCCTTGCGCGGCAAGGGGATACGGCGACCCGGTCTGCGGGATCGCACCGCCGGTGGTCGGACGCGGGCCACCGGTGACCGGGATCGCGCCACCCGTGGTCGGACGCTGTCCGACGATCGGCATGGCGGGCGCGCTCGGGTTGTTCAACGCGGCGATCGCGGCGTTCGCGAAATCCGAGCAGGAGTCGAAACGGTCGTCGGGCCGCTTGGCCATGGCCTTGGCCAGCACCGCGTCGAGGGCATAGGACAGGCCGGGCCGCGCGCTGCTCAGCGGCGGCGGCGGTTGCTGCAGATGCCCCTGGATGACCGCGGCGGGATTGGTCGCCGTGAACGGCCCCGACCCGGTGAACAGCCAGAACAGCGTGCAGGCCAGCGAGTACTGATCGGAGCGGTGATCCAGCGAGGCACCGGTGAGCTGTTCGGGGGAGGCATAGGCCAGGGTCGCGGTGAAGGTGCCGGTCTGGGTGAGATGACCGGTGTCGTCACGCAATCGGGCGATGCCGAAGTCGGTGAGGTAGACCCGTTCGCCGCGGCCGGCGCCGGAGCGGGCGAGCAGGATGTTGGCGGGCTTCACATCGCGGTGCAGCACACCCATGCCGTGCGCGTAGTCGAGCGCGTCGGCGGTTTCCTTCACGATCTGCAGCGCGCGAGCGGGCGGCAGCGTCTGCGGGTCGACCGACGCGGCGTCGATACCGTCGATGAACTGCATGGAGATCCACAGCTGCTCGTCGTCGAGACCGCGGTCGTAGACGGTGACGATGTTCGGGTGATCCAGGCGCGAGACCAGATCCGCCTCCCGTTCGAACCGCGCCCGCACCTCCTGATCGAAGAACATCTCGCGGTTGAGCAACTTCAGCGCGGTCATGCGCGGTAGGCGGGGGTGCTTGGCCAGGTAGACCGAACCCATGCCACCACGGCCGAGCTGCCGTTCGATGACGTAGCCGGCGAAGACATCTCCGTTGGCCAGCATGTCTGCTCCACTTCCCGCCGTGCGCCGGGACCCACCAGCACACACGCGTACAGCAAGAAAGCCGCGGCCGGGTGGCCCGCCACGGGAAAATCAACGAAACCTTAGCAGCAGCCGACCGGGCGGACGGTTGCTCGTATAGCGACCGTCCAGCCCGCACCGATCACGGTGGCCGCCTCTGCTGCGGCGGCACGATATAGCCGGGATGGTTACGGCCACCGGGGAAGTCGATGGTGCCCGGCCGCTGCGTCCCGCGCCGCGGCGGAACCGCGCTCGTCGGCGGCCGCGGTACGTGCTGATGCGGCTGGGCGGGGGTGGTCGGCTGCGCCTGCTGATGCGGCTGCGGCGGCGTGGCCGGTCGCGCCTGCTGGTACGGCTGCGGCGGTGTGGCCGATCGCGAATAGTGCTGCTGCGGATACGGTTCGCGCGCTCGCAGCACCACGCCGGTCGCCGTCGGCTGCTGGTGGTGGTGCCACGGGCCCGGCACCGCGAACAGCGCGGCCTTGGCCGCCAGGGCGAATTCCGTGCAGCTGGCGTAGCGCGCCTCCGGCTGCTTGGCGGTGGCCCTGGCCAGCACCGTCTCCAGGGTCGACGGCAGGTCGGGGCGCAGGCTGCGCAGCGGCGGCACCGGCTTGCTCAGGTGCGCCTGGATCACCGCGGCCGGGTTGGGGCCGGGGAACGGCACCGAGCCGGTCAGCATCCAGAACAGGGTGCAGGCCAGCGAGTACTGGTCGGCACGGTGATCGAGCGGAGCGCCCGTGATGTGTTCGGGGGCGGCGTAGGCCAGGGTGGCGGTGATCGTGCCCGCCGAGGACAGCGTCGTCTCGCTGTCGCGCATGGCCGCGATCCCGAAGTCGGTGAGCACCACCCGTTCCGGGCGGCCGATCGGCGGCTTCGCGAGCAGGATGTTGGCCGGTTTCACGTCGCGGTGCAGGACGCCGCCCGCGTGCGCGAAATCCAGGGCGGTCGCGGTCTCGGCGACGATCTGCACCGCCCGGTCCGGGGTGAGCACGTTGACATCGGCCGTCGCGACATCGGTGCCCGCCACGAACTGCATGGAGATCCACAGCTGGTCGTCGTCGTTGCCGCGGTCGTAGACATTGACGATGTTGGGATGCTCGAGCTGGGCGACCAGGTCGGCCTCGCGCTCGAACCGGCTGCGGCTCTCGTCGTCGGCGGACAGCTCGCGGTTGAGCAGCTTCAGCGCGGTGAGCCGGGGCAACCGGGGATGCCGGGCCAGATAGACCACGCCCATCCCGCCGTAACCGAGCACGCGCCGGATCGTGTACCCGGCGAACACGTCGCCTTTGCGCAACACCGCGAAGTCACCCCCTCCAGGGCAGAAGCACCCGTCCGAATTCTACCGATGTATCTCCCGACGCTCACTCGATGCAACATCGGCGACCACATCGGTTTGCGGCCCGCCTCGCGTCCGAGGGGCGAGACGGAACGGCGAAGCCGCAGTATCGTCCCTCGGACGCGAGGCACACGGGGGCCGCAAACCCCGCGGCGTCAGCCGCCAGAGATACTGCCTTCATGCGCATTGGAGCACATGTTCGCGACGAGAGCGATCCGATCGGCTTCGGTGAGAAGCTCGGCGCCGAGGTCATCCAGCTGTTCGTGGTCGATCCGCAGAGCTGGGACAAACCGCAGCCGCATCCCAAGGCCGCCGAAATCCTGGCCAGCCCGATCGACGTCGTCGTGCACTCGTCCTATCAGATCAATGTGGCCAGCCTGAACAACCGGCTGCGGATGCCCTCACGCAACGCGGTGGCCCAGCAGGCGAAGGCCGCGGCCGAGCTCGGCGCGTTCGGCCTGGTCGTGCACGGTGGGCACGTGCGCTCCGACGCCGAACTCGACACCGGAATCGACAACTGGCGCAAGCTGTTCGAACGTCAGCAGGACAAGGGCGGATTCGCCGTGCCGATCCTGATCGAGAACACCGCGGGCGGCAATCACGCGATGGCCAGGCATTTCGATTCGATTGCCCGGCTCTGGGACGCGGTCGGCGACTACGGCGCGGGCTTCTGTCTCGACACCTGCCATGCCTGGGCCGGCGGTGAGGAACTGGTCGGGGTCGTCGAGCGGATCAAGGCCATCACCGGCCGGATCGACCTGGTGCACCTGAACTCCTCGCGCGACGAATTCGATTCCGGCGCCGACCGGCACGCCAATTTCGCCGACGGCACCATCGACCCGCAGCTGCTGGCCGAGGTCTGCCGGACGGCGGGGGCGCCGGTCATCCTGGAGACGCCCGCCGACGGTGTCGCCGAAGACCTCGCCTACCTGCGGGAGAACCTCGGCTGAGGCGTTCTGATCACCCGGAGGGAAAACCTGTCAGTCGAACGGGATTCGCGGTGTGCTTGATGCATATCAACCGATCAACAACGACAGAGGTGATCCCCCATGACGGTCGACCACGCCACCCCAGCCACCGTGACGGTGACCAAGCTCGGCGCCCACATCGGCGCTCAGGTAGACGGCGTCCGTCTCGGTGGTGACCTCGACGCGGCGACCGTCGCGACGATTCGCCGTGCGCTCAATGAGCACAAGGTCATCTTCTTCCGCGGTCAGCAACACCTGACCGAGGACGGCCAGCACGAGTTCGCGCAGCTGCTCGGCAGCCCGACCACCCCGCACCCGACGGTGAAGTCGCAGGGCGTCAAGAGCCTGGCCATCGATTCCGAGAACGGCCGCGCCAACTCCTGGCACACCGACGTCACCTTCGTCGACCGCATCCCGAAGGCGTCGATCCTGCGCGCCGAGTACCTGCCGACCTACGGCGGCTCGACCACCTGGGCCTCCACCGTCGCCGCCTACGACTCGCTGCCCGAACCGCTCAAGGCGCTCGCCGAGAACCTGCGCGCGGTGCACACCAACGTCTACGACTACGCCGCCCGCACTGTCGAGCCGCTGCGCCCGAAGTCCGAGGAGTACCGCGCGGAGTTCCAGTCCACCTACTACGAGACCGAGCACCCGGTGGTGCGGGTGCACCCCGAGACCGGCGAGCGCGCGCTGCTGCTCGGCCACTTCGTGAAGAACTTCGTCGGCCTGTCCACCAGCGAGTCGCAGGCGCTGTTCCGCCTGTTCCAGGACCGCGTCACCCGCCTGGAGAACACCACCCGCTGGACCTGGGCCGACGGCGACGTCGCCATCTGGGACAACCGCGCCACCCAGCACTACGCCATCGACGACTACGACAACCAGCCCCGCCGCCTGACCCGCATCACCCTCGCCGGCGACATCCCGATCGGCGTCGACGGCACGCCGAGCACCGTCGTCGAGGGCGACGCCGAGCACTACTCCGTCATCGAGGAGCCCGAACTCCTGGCCAGCTGAGTCGCAGGTGGGGAGGCGATTCATTGATCTCGCGAGAACATGGGTAACTCCCCAACCACCTCCCCGCTGTCGTGCACGCCACGCAAGCCCGAGGGCCGACAGTCGAGCTACCGGACGACACGCTAAAGTCGCGGGGTGGCGGAACAGATTCGGCCGTTGGACGGAGTGCGCGTCCTGGAACTCGGTAACTATGTTGCCGCTCCCACTGCCGGACGTATTCTGGGCGACTTCGGCGCCGAGGTGATCAAGGTGGAACGCCCCGGTACGGGCGACGAGTTACGCAACTGGCGGCTCTACGGCGGCGACACCTCCATGCTGTATCGCACCGTGAACCGCAACAAGAAGTCGATCGTGCTCGACCTGCGCACCGAGGCGGGTCGCGCGATCGTGCTCGATCTGCTGCGGCACTGCGATGTGCTGCTGGAGAACTTTCGCCCCGGCATGCTGGAGAAATGGGGCCTCGGCCCCGAGGTGCTCGAGGAGGTGAACCCGAAGCTGGTCATCACCCGTATCTCCGCCTACGGCCAGACCGGCCCGATGGCGGCGCGTCCCGGTTTCGCGGCGGTCGCCGAGGCCGTGGGTGGTCTGCGTGAGCTCGTCGGCGATCCGGACCGGCCGCCGGTGCGGGTCGGGGTGTCCATCGGTGACTCGATCGCGGGCATCTACGCCGCGTTCGGCACCGTGATGGCCTTGTTCCAGCGCGAGCGCGTGTCCGGTCAGGTGCCGCAGATGGAGCGGATCATCGACGTCGCGCTCAACGAGTCGATCCTGTCGGTGATGGAATCGCTGGTCCCCGACCACCTCGCCTACGGCATCAACCGGGAGCGGGTCGGCGGCCGCATGGAGGGCATCGCCCCGAGCAACGCCTACCCGACCAGCGACGGCTACAGCATCATCATCGGCGGCAACGGCGATGCCATCTTCCAGCGCTACATGCAGGTCATCGGCCGTCCCGATCTGGCGGCCGACCCGGAGCTGGCAGACAACGCGGGCCGCTGGCGCAACCGGGAACGACTCGACGCGTCCATCGCCGAATGGTCGAGCCGGCGCACCCGCGACGAGGCACTGAAATTGCTCGACGACGCGGGCATCCCGTGTGGCCCGATCTACACCGCCGCCGACATCGTGGCCGACGAGCAGTACCGCGCACGCAATATGATCCAGTCGTTCCCCGTCGACGTGGGCGAGCCCGAACCCAGGCAGGTGGGGTTCCCCGGGATCGTCCCGGTGATCGGGGGACAGTCGCTGCCGATCCGCAATGTCGGCCCCGACCTCGGCGAGCACACCAGAGAAGTGCTCGGCGGGCTGCTCGGGATGAGCGAAGATCAGATCGACGCGCTGGAGGCATCGTGAGCAGGCGAGTACACGGCAGACGCCGCCCACCGGTGCGCAGCAAGTGGGAACAGCGCGGACCGGGCCATGTGCGCCCGACCGTGCATCCGACGCCGGCCAGCGTCGGTGACAAACCGTGTGGCGGCGTGATGTGCGTGCCCGCCCAGGAACCGGAACAGCGGCGATGACCGCCCCGCTGCTGCGGGATGTGACCCTGCGCGACGGCTTGCAGCTCACCGGCAAGGTGCTGCCCACCGAGCAGAAGATCGATGTCGTCCGGCGGCTGCTGGCCGCCGGCGTGCCCGCGCTGGAGATCGGCTCGATGGCCCGGCCGGACCTGGTGCCGCCGATGGCCAACTCGCTCGAGCTGATCGCGGCGCTCACCCCGGACGAGCTGGCGAAGTGCTGGGTCTGGGTGGCCACGCCCCGGCACATCGAGAAGGCAGCGGCGGCCGGTGCGCGCAACTTCCAGTACTGCTTCTCGGTCTCCGACAGCCACAACAAGGCCAATATCGGCCGCGACACCGAGGCTTCGGTCGCCGCCATGCCCGACGCGATCCGCCTCGCCGAGGAGGCGGGCGGCGAGATCCAGGTCTGCCTGGCCACCAGCTTCACCTGCCCGTTCGAGGGCCAGGTCGACCCCGCGCGGGTGCTGGCCATCGCCAACGATCCGCGCACCGGCGGCGCCGCCGACATCGTGCTGGCCGACACCCTCGGCCAGGCCCACCCCGGCCAGGTGAGCGCGCTGGTCTCGGCGGTCCGCGACCGCTCACCGTCGCGTCGCATCGTCTTCCACGGTCACGACACCTGGGGCATGGGCGTGGCCAACACCCTCGCCGCCGTCGCGGCGGGCGCGACGATGGTCGACGGCGCCCTCGGCGGCCTCGGCGGCTGCCCATTCGCCCCCGGCGCCAGCGGCAACACCGCCTCCGAGGACATCCTCTTCGCGACCCGCCCCGGCTGGTTCACCCCGGCCGCCCTGGCGAGCCTGGTCGGCCTCACCGAGGAGCTGCTCGCCGACCTCGGCGAACCCAACCGTTCCCGCACCGCGGAAGGCGCGCGCTCGAAGGCAGCGGCCTTCGACTGGGTCATCACCTAGGTATCGGGGGAATTCCGGATGGCGCGCTGACCGGTCGGCAGACAGACTGGACACCATGACTTCGCATGCCATTGGCACCGAGGCCGTCGACGAGGCGGCCGCCACCCAGATCGCGGCCGCCGCGCAGGACCTGGTCAAGTTGTATGGATCGGGAGACACACAGGTCAAGGCCTTGGACGGGGTGTCGGCTGACTTCGCGAAGGGGGAGTTTACCGCGATCATGGGCCCCTCCGGCTCGGGCAAGTCGACGCTGATGCACTGCCTGGCCGGTCTCGACAGCGCGAGCGAAGGCCATGTCCGAATCGGCGACACCGCGCTGACCGGGCTGTCCGACAAGCAGATGACCGCGCTGCGCCGCGACCGGATCGGGTTCGTCTTCCAGGCCTTCAACCTGGTGCCGACGCTGACCGCGCTGGAGAACATCACCCTCCCGCTCGACATCGCGGGCCGCACGGTCGACGAGGAATGGCTCGACACCGTCGTCAAGCGCCTCGGTCTCGGCGACCGGCTCGAGCACCGGCCCTCCGAGCTGTCCGGCGGCCAGCAGCAGCGCGTCGCGTGCGCCCGCGCCCTGGTCGGCAAGCCGGAGATCATCTTCGGCGACGAGCCGACCGGCAACCTGGACTCGCATTCCTCCGGTGAGGTGCTCTCGATCCTGCGCGCCTCGGTCGACGAGTTCGAGCAGACCGTCGTGATCGTCACCCACGACCCGCGCGCGGCCGCCTACGCCGACCGCGTCGTGTTCCTCGCCGACGGCCGCATCGTCGACGAGCTGCGCGATCCGACCCAGGATTCGATCCTCGACCGGATGAAGGCGCTGGAGACCCGATGACCAACCCCATGCGCAAGGTCGCCTTGCGCAATCTCGCCGCGCACAAGGTGCGACTGGCGTTGACGGTGCTGTCGGTGGTGCTCGGCACCGCCTTCATCTCCGGCTCGTTCGTCTTCACCGACACCTTGCAGCGCACCTTCGACGGCATCTTCGAAGGTCAGGCCCAGGGCGTCGACGTGCGCGTCGGGCCGAAGGACCGGCAGTCGCTGGGCGTGCCGACCAATATCGTGGACGCGCTGGCCAAGACCGAGGGTGTCGACCGCGTCGCCCCGGCCGTCAACGGCCCGGTGGTGCTGCTCGAACCCGACGGCAAGAAGGCCGTGCAGACCGGTGGCGCACCGAGTTTCGGCCTGTCCTACCTGCCGCCGGACAAGTCGGTCGAAGAGCCGAACACGTTCGTCGCTGGTGCCGCGCCCGATCAGCCGAACGAGATCGCGCTCAACACGACCGGCGCGGAGAAGGCCGGGCTCCGGGTCGGCGACAAGACCAAGGTGCTCATCCCGTCCAAGGGCGACCCGTTCGAGGTGACGCTGTCCGGCGTCTACGCGATGCCGGGTACCGAGGGCGGCGGCGTTGTCGCGGTGATGTTCACCGAACCGCAGGCGCGCAAGCTGTTCACCGACGGTTCGCACGTCGCCTACGCCGATCTCGCCGCCGCACCGGGTGTCTCGGCCGACGACCTGCGTGACCAGCTCGCCGCCGGCCTGCCCAACTACAAGGTGCAGAACGCCGACGAGGTCCGCGAGGACATGAAGAAGGAAGTCTCGGAGGCGCTCACCTTCATCAACTACTTCCTGCTCGCCTTCGGCGCGATCGCGCTGATCGTCGGCACCTTCATCATCTACAACACCTTCTCGATGATCGTGGCCCAGCGCCTGCGCGAACTGGCCTTGCTGCGCGCGATCGGCGCGAGCCGCAGGCAGGTCGGCCGGTCGGTGGTCGGCGAGGCCGTCGTGATCGGCCTGATCGGCAGCGCGATCGGTCTCGCCGCGGGCATCGGGCTGGCGTTCGGGTTGTCGGCGGTGCTGAACGCCTTCGATCTCGGCCTGCCAACCGGGTCGCTGACGGTGCTGCCGCGCACCGCGATCGTCGCCCTGCTCGTCGGGCTGATCGTGACCGTGGCCAGCGCCTACGCGCCTGCTCGCCGCGCCGCCAAGGTGCCGCCGGTGGAGGCGATGCGCTCCGAATTCGCCAGCGCCGGTGACTCGTTGCATGTGCGGACCGCCGTCGGTGCGGTCATGGCCGTGGCCGGTGGCGTGCTCGTGTATGTCGGCGCCCAGGGCACCGGCAAGGGCTCGGCGGTGACCGTCGGCATCGGTGCGCTCGGGTTGATCCTGGCCGTGCTGCTCGCCGCGCCCGCGCTGTCGCGGCCCATGGTGCTCGTGCTCGGTGTGCTCACCCGGCCGTTCGGCGCGATCGGGCAGATGGCCCGCAACAACGCCGTGCGCAATCCGCGCCGCACCGCGGCCACCGCGTTCGCGCTCACCCTCGGCCTGATGCTGGTCTCGGCGATCGGCATCCTCGGCGCCTCGGCCAAGACCAGCGTCGGCGTGCTGATCGACAAGGGCGTGAAGGCCGAATACGTGCTCGCCGGTCCGCAGATGATCGGCGCGCCGCTCGGTGCGGTGGACGCCGTGCGCACCCAGGTGCCCGGGGTCAGCGATGTCACCGGCATCAGGGTCGTCGGTTTCAAGGTCGGTGACGAGCAGATCGTCGCCACCTCACCGGACGGGCCGATCGACCCGGTGATGGACATCGACCTGCTCAGCGGCTCCACCACGATCGGTGCGAACGAGCTGCTCGTCGACGAAACCGAGGCAGGCGATCGCGGCTGGAAGGTCGGTGACAAGATCACCATCACCAGCCTCGACAGCAAGAAGCTCGAGCTCACCGTCGGCGGCGTCTTCGCCAACTCGCCACTGCTCGGCGCGATGGTCGTCGACCCCGGCGTCTACGAGCAGTTGATGCCGCCGAGCCTGCGCACCAATGCCTTCGTGCTGGTGAAGGCGGAGCCCGGCACCGATCTCACCGCCATGCGGGCGAATCTGGAGAAGGCCACCGAACCGTTCGTCGTCGTGCAGGTGCAGGACCACGAGCAGTTCAAGGGCGCGCAGGGCCAGCAGATCAACACCCTGCTCGCCATCCTCTACGGCCTGCTTGCGCTGGCGGTGGTGATCGCCGTGCTCGGCATCATCAACACCCTCGCCCTGTCGGTGGTCGAACGCCGCCGCGAGATCGGCATGCTCCGCGCCGTCGGCACCCAGCGATCCCAGGTGCGCCGCACTATCTACCTGGAATCCATGCTGATCGCCATCTTCGGCGCGATCGTCGGCCTGGTCCTGGGCATCGCCCTCGGCGTCGGCTTCCTGCGCACCCTGCGCGACCTGGGCATCGACCAGATCACCATCCCGTGGTCGCAGCTGGTCACGGTGTTGATCGCCTCGGGTGTGGTCGGTGTGCTGGCCGCGGTGTGGCCGGGTGTGCGCGCGGCTCGGACTCCTCCATTGGCGGCTATCGCGGATCTGTAGGAGTAGCAGGCGATTCGGCCCCTGGCGGACTTTCCGCCGGGGGCCGAGCACGTTCGACCTCGCGGGTGCGTGCGCCCGCTGGCGCGCAGATGCCATGTTCCGGTCGAGGCCCGGTGGCGCGAGCGGTGGTAGGCGATCGGCCCCGGTTACGCCGGGTAGCGGTCGTACCAGTCGTCGGTGGGTTGGCCGTGATTGTCCTGAGGTGGGGTAAGGCCGAATTCGGTGCAGTAGTCGGTGGCAAGGCGGTCCAGGACGGGGCGGGCGTCGACGGTGCGTGACCAGCGGTGGGGCAGCGCGGTGCGGCCGTAGCGGGCGCCGAGGAGGCTGCCCGCGATCGAGCCGGTGGCGTCGCTGTCGCCGGAGTGGTTGACCGACAACAGGAGTCCGGTGCGGACAATCATGTGGGCCGGGCCACCGACTGCCTCGGCGGCGAGCACAGCGAAGACGGCGAGAGCGAGCGCTTCTGGTCCGATCCAGCCCTGACCGAGTGTCTCGAGGTCTTCGGGGCCGGGTGGGCGGCCCGGCCGGGCGGTGCGGGAGGCCAGGGCGATCGCGGCGTCGAGTGCAGCCGAAGTCTCTTCGTGGCCAGGGTAACTCGCGAGTTCGGCACGGGCGTGGTCCAGTGCCGTCGAGGTGTCGACACCACGGCTGACCCGGTAAACCAGGGCTGCGAGGGTGCCGGGCGGGGAGCCAGCCGCTGGGGTGACCGTGGGTGAGTGCGGCAGCATCGCAACCGAGTTCGAAGATCGCGCCCAGCGCGGCACCGGAACGGTCTGCGGCGTAACCGAATCCGCACGGTGCGGCACGCATGACCGCACCGCTGCCCTTGGAGTTGTTGATCGGTTGGTCGCGGGTGCCGAGGGGACTCGTCGGTGCGCCGCGCTCGACCGCCTGCCGCAGCGCGGTGTACACCGAGTTCGCCACGCCGCGTTGCTCGGTCAGCTCGGGGTGGTCGGCCAGGGAGCTGTGCAGTGCGAACCGCTGATCGGGCAGGTCTCGCACCTGGCCGCGCAGCCATACGAGCATCCCCTGTTGCAGCAGTCCGAGCGTCGCCCCGCCGATGCCCTTGGCCCTGGCCCGCACCGAACCCCGGATCAATGCTTCCACCGTGAAGGCGGTCAGCTGTGTCTCCTCCGAGATTCGTAGATCGGCGGCGTCGTCGGAGACGCCGAGATGGCCGTACTCGGCCCGGATCCGGTGCAGCGATTTGGTTTCCACCGGGGCGCCGAGCGCGTCACCGACAGCACCGCCGATCAGGCAACCGTGTACCGCGTTCAGCCACACTGATGCGGCACTGGCCACGGCGTCGCTGCTCCGCCGCGAGTGTTCGAGCCGGGGCGTCACCGTGAAGCCCTGTCCCGCACCAGCCTGCTTCCCGGGGTCGCGCTGACCGAAAGCTGGTGCGCCGGTGTGCCTGTCCGGGTGCCTGGTGTCGATCCGTGGCCCGCTGCCTGCCGGCGTTTCGCCCCGCCCGGTCGGGTCGAGCCGTCGGGCCAAGTCCGGTTCCGCAGCCCGACGGGACTGCTGCGAATCGGTGCGCGACGGACTGTCGGTACTGGTCGATGGCACGGCGCCGCGGCCACGGATATCGGTGCCGGAGCGGTGATCCGGCGCGTGACCGGTGGCAGGCGACCCGGCCCGGGGCGGAGCCGAGGTCCCGATCGGGAGGGAGTCGCTCGGCGGGGCCTGCGCTCGGCGGGTGAGGGCTTCGGTGAAAGCGGCGGCGAAATCCGTGCAGGTGGGGAACCGTCGCGCCGGGTCCTTGGCCATCGCCTTGGCGAGGACGGCGTCGACCGCTGTCGGCAAAGTGGACCGGCGGGTGCTGGCCCTCGGGGGAACGGCATTGATATGACCGAGCATGACGGTCGCCGGGTTGGGCGCGTCGAACGGGCCGCTGCCGGTGAGCAGCCGGAAGACGGTGCAGGCCAAAGAGTATTGGTCGCCGCGACCGTCCAGCGGTGCGCTGCTGAGCTGTTCGGGGGAGGCGTAGGCGATGGTGGCGGTGAACTGGCCGGTGCGGGTCAGGCCGCCGGTGTCGTCGAGGAGTTTCGCGATGCCGAAGTCGGTGAGCAGCACTCGCTCGTCGAAGCCCGCGCCGACGCCCGCGGTCCGGGACAGCAGGATGTTGGCCGGTTTCACATCGCGGTGCAGCACGCCCTGACGGTGCGCGTAGTCCAGCGCGCTCGCCGTCTGGGTGACGATCTGCGCGATCCGCTCCACCCCGAACTGCTCGGCAGGCACCGCCGCCGCGTCGACACCGTCGACGAACTGCATGGCGATCCACAGCCGTTCCTCGTCGACGCCGCGGTCGTAGACGGTGATGATGTTCGGGTGGTCGAGCTGGGCGACCAGATCGGCTTCCCGCTCGAACCTGGTCCGGATCTCGAAGTCGCTGAACAAGTCACGGTGCATCAATTTCAGCGCGGTCAGCCGCGGCAGCCGCCGATCACGGGCCGCGTACACCGCGCCCATCCCGCCGCGCCCCAGCTCCCGCTCGATGACGAACCCGGCGAACACCTCCCCGCGCCGCAACATCGCCTCACCCCGTTCACCGAACCCGATCGCTGTGCAGCCTAGCGAAACTCACGGTCTCACACGGCCGGAGCGTGCGTGTCGGCCCAGTGCGTGATGTCGCCACGGTCAAGGGCGGTGGCCAGCAGGTCGGGGAATTTATCCGGGGTGCAGGCGAAAGCGGGGATGCCGAGAGCCGCGAGCGCGGCGGCGTTCTCGTGGTCGTAGGCGGGTGCGCCCTCGTCGGAGAGCGCGAGCAGGACCACCACCTGGACGCCCGCTTCCTTCATCGCATTGCACCGGCGCAGCATCTCCTCGCGCACCCCGCCCTCGTACAGATCGGAGATGAGCACGAACAGGCTGTCGGTGGGCCGGGTGATCAGCGACTGCGAGTAGGCGATGGCACGGTTGATGTCGGTGCCGCCGCCGAGCTGGGTCCCGAACAGCACGTCGACCGGATCGCTGAGCTGCTCGGTCAGATCGACGACCTCGGTGTCGAACACCACCAGCGACGTCTTCAGCGAGCGTATCGACGCCAGGACCGCACCGAACACCGACGCGTAGACGACACTGGCCGCCATCGACCCGGATTGGTCGATCGCCAGCACCACATCGCGCTGGATCGATTGCGCCTTGCGCCCGTAGCCGACCAGCCGTTCCGGCACCACGGTCCGGTGCTCGGGCAGATAGTTGGCCAGGTTCTTGCGGATGGTGCGATCGAAATCGATGTCGCGCAGCTTCGGCCGGTGGGTACGGGCAGCGCGATTGATCGCGCCCGAGACCGCGGCGACGGTCTTGGCGGCGATGCGCCGCTCGATCTCGCGCACCACCTTCTCGACCACCATCCGCGCGGTGGCCTTCGTTGTCTCCGGCATCACCCGATTGAGGCCGAGCAGCGTACCCACCAGATGCACATCGGGTTCCAATGATTCCAGCAGCTCGGGCTCGAGCAGCAACTGCGTGAGATTCAGCCGCTGCACGGCGTCGCGCTGCATCACCTCGACCACGGTCGCGGGAAAGTAGGTGCGGATATCGCCCAGCCAGCGCGCCACCCGCGGCGCCGAACCACCCAGCCCACCGGACCGTTTCGTCGATCCGCCTGCCTCGCCCGTGTTGTAGAGCGCGCCGAGTGCCTGGTCCATCGCCTGATCAGGGCCTGCGGACAGGCCGCCGAGCTGTTCTTCGGCGGCTTGGCCGAGCACGAGCCGCCATCGGCGCGAATGGGTTTCGTCGGTACCGGTCATGGCTGCTCCTGGTGATCGAGCGGGGTGCGTGGGATGCGTGCTGCAACAAGTCGCAGATCGGCCGGAGAAAGCGCGATCATCCGGCGGCGCCGAGGATCGCGGTGGCGGCGCGCAGGGCCAGTTGCCCACGGGTGGGGTCGATGGCGGTGGCACTGGTGGGGGTGGGTGGTGCGGAGCCGGTGTCGCGCAGGGCCTGGCCGATGGCGCGGCGTTCGCCGGATTCGAAGGAGCCGAAGGTGCGGCGCAAGAGGGGGAGGGTGGCGACGAATTGGTCTTCGGCGAGTTCGCGGAGCCAATCGTCGATGCGGCGCAACAACTCCCGGTCGTGCACCAGGAGCAGGCCGCGTCCGCCGAGGAAGCCGTCGATCCAGGCGGCCTTGGCGGCGGGGGTATTGCCGATGGACAGGGCGGCGGCCAGACGGCGGGCCGAGTCGGCGTCGTCGATGCGTTCGGCGTCGCAGAGCAGGCGCACCGCGCGGCCGCCGATGGCGCCGTGCACATCGTCACGGTCGGCGATGCGCTGCAGGGTCGCCAGCCATTCGGTGGTGGCGTGGTCGTCGTCGCGAGTGCTGATCGCGGTGTGTGCGGCGTCGATCTGGGCGCGCAGGGCCTCGGCCGCGTCGGTGTCGAGACCGGTGACCGCACCGGGCAGGCCGGCGCAGATCCGCACCAGCAGGCCGTCGGCGACATGGGCCAGCGCCTTGGTGTCGGTGCCGCGGACATCGCCGTAGCGCAGCGTTCGGGTCAGCCCGGGCAGGGCGCCGAGGAGGTGGGTGACGTCGTGGTCGAGGGCGGCGGCCGCTTCCAGCCGGGTGATCAACCCGTCGGTGGCACCACCCAGGTCGGCGAGCAGTGCCATCTCCAGCGCGTCGGCGAGTTCGGTGACGGATACACCGTCCCGGCTCGCGGTGTCGAGGATCTTGGCTTCGGCCGCGGTGCGCAGCGTCGTCCCCCACACCGCCGCCTCGACGATGCGGACCTCGAATTCCGGTTCCCAGCGCAACGTCCAGGTCTCCCGGAAGGTGCCGGTGTTGCGGACCTCGCCGACGGTCGGAGTGCCCCAGTCGATGCCGAGCAGCCGCAGCCGGTGCAGCAGATGCGAGCGTTCGACATCGCGCTCCTTGCGCAGGTCGAGGTCGACAGTGCGGGCGAGCGCTTCCTGCTTGAGCCGCAGCGTCTTGCTCCGCGCCCGCAGATCCGCCGCCAGCGGCACCGTCGGGGTGTCATCGGGGACACCACCGAGCGTCTCGCCGACGACGAGTTCGTCCACCACCAGCCGCAGCATGGTCTCGTCGCCACCGCACATCACCGACCGCACGGCCTCGGTGACCTCGGACAATCCCGCCAGCGGACGGCCACGCAACGCGGCCAGCGTGTCCGACAACCGCACCGCCTCGATGATGTGCGCGCTCGACACCGGCAGATCGTGCGACCGCAGCACACCGGCGACCTTGGTCAGCCACCGCGCCACCGGCCGCTCGGTCTCGGTGAACAGATGGTGATACCAGCCCGGCGAGGTCACCCCGGCCCCGTACCCCGACCCCGCCGCCAGCCGCGAATGTGTCCACGGCACCCAGGTCAACGCCGCCTTCGTCTTCGGCAACCCCCTGAGCAGCCGCGCATCCGGCGCGGCAGGCCCGAGCGCCCCGGCCAGCGCAGGCGCATGCCACGCGCCACACACCACCGCCAGCCGCTTCGCCCCATCCTTGAGTGTCTGCCGCATCACCTGCCGCATGTGCGCCTCACGCCGCAGGGTGTGCTGATCGACGACGAGCGGCGCGATCGCCGGATCCTCGGGAAAGTCGGTGTCACTTGCCGGCGCATGCTGAATCGCGTCCTCGCGCAGTGCGGCCATCGCCTCGGTGATCGCGTCGAAAGCCGCACTGTCGGGCACGGATTCGACGACGGCGTCCCACCAGCGTTCGGCATCGTCGTAGCCGGCTGCCGAGGCCAGAGCTGCCAAGGGGTCGGTGCGATCGCCGCGCGATTCGTCCTCGGCGGCGAGGACGTTCGCGGCGGGGAGGTCGCAGAAGCGGACCGGCACGGTGTGGTCGACGCCGTAGCGCATGGCCTGCCATTCCGGCGAGAACACCGCGAACGGCCAGAATGCGGCGCGGGCAGGGGAATCCGGGACGTAGGCCAGCAGTGCGACCGGCGGGGTCATGGTGTCGGCGGCCACGAAGCCGACAAGCGGATCGGCATCGGCGGGGCCTTCGATGAGGATGGCGTCGGGCCGGAATTCCTCGAGCGCTTGTCGTAGCGACCGTGCCGAGCCGGGCCCATGGTGACGGATGCCGAAAACGCGCGTCACGGCGTCGGTATTGCTTGCAGGAGCGGGCACCGCACTCGCCGCGCTGGTCTCGCCGTCGATCTGTTCACTCATCGAAAACCCCATGTGTGCTGTCTGTTCCGTCCTCCCCGCCGGCCCGTATCAGTTCGAGATCTCGCGGCAGGCGCGGTAGAAATCGGCCCAGTCCGGGCGTTCCCGTACCACGGCCTCGAGGTATTCGGTCCAGATCACCGAGTCGGCGACGGGGTCCTTGATCACGGATCCGAGGACGGCGCCTGCGATGTCGGAGGCGCGCAGGACACCGTCGCCGAAGTGGGCAGACAGGGCGAGGCCGTTGGTGATCACCGAGATCGCCTCGGCGGTGGACAAGGTGCCTGAGGGGGACTTGAGTTTGGTGCGGCCGTCGGCGGTGATCCCGGAGCGCAGTTCACGGAACACGCGCACGACCCGGCGCACCTCCTCGGCGGCGGCGGGCACCGTCGGCAGTTCCAGTGCGGCGCCGAGCTGTTCGACGCGCCTGCTGACGATAGCGACCTCGGAATCCTCGTCGGCGGGCAGCGGCAGCACCACGGTGTTGAAGCGGCGGCGCAGTGCCGAGGACAGGTCGTTCACGCCGCGGTCGCGGTCATTGGCCGTGGCGATCACGTTGAAACCCTTGGCCGCCTGCACTTCGGCCCCGAGCTCGGGCACCGGCAGCGTCTTCTCGGACAGAATGGTGATCAGTGCGTCCTGCACATCGGACGGGATGCGGGTGAGTTCCTCGATGCGGGCGATCGCCCCGGTCCGCATGGCGGTCATCAGGGGCGAGGCGACCAGCGCGGCGTCGCTGGGGCCCTCGGCGAGCAGCCGGGCGTAGTTCCAGCCGTAGCGGATCGCTTCCTCCGCGGTGCCGGAGGTGCCCTGCACCAGCAGGGTCGATTCGCCACTGATGGCGGCCGAGAGATGTTCTGAAACCCAGGTTTTCGCGGTGCCGGGCACACCGAGCAGCAGCAGTGCGCGGTCGGTCGCGAGGGTCGCGACGGCCACCTCCATCAGCCGACGCGGGCCGACGTACTTGGGCGTGATGACGGTGCCGTCGTCGAGTGTCCCGCCTAGCACATAGGTGACAACGGCCCAGGGGGAGAGCCGCCAGGACGGCGGACGCGGCCGGTCGTCGACGCGTGCCAGCGCGGCCAGCTCGTCGGCGAAAGCCTGTTCGGCATGGGGGCGCAGCAGGGTGGTTGCCGGTTCGGTGGTGGTCATCGCAGCTCCTTGAGCATGGTCGCGCGGTCGGTGAGATCGTGGGCGAGTCGGTGGAAGGCCTGTTGCCAGGCCGGATCCTCGGTGGTGTCGGCGAGCGCGGTGACGCGGGTCGCCAGGTCGACGGGCAGGTGCACGCCCGCGGCGGTGAGTAGGGCACGGTCGGTGTACACGCCGGCGGTGGCATGCGGCTGGCGGGCCGTGGTGCGGGCGCGTTCGCCGAGCAGCCGCAGCACGTGGTCGGCGACCTGCTGCGGCCAGGGATGGTCGAGGCCGGGCAGGATCGCGTGCAGCTCGGTGAGCTGGTGGGCATCGAGGTCGAGCACATGCTCGATCCGGTCGGCGGCATCGAGCAGTGTGAACAGTTCGCGGCGGCGCAGCACAGCCTGTTCGGTGGGCGTCGCGTGCGCGAACAGCGCCCGGGCCCAGGTGGTGTCGCGCTGAGCCAGGGTGGCGTCGACCCAGCCGTCGACGATCGCTTTGGCGTAGCGCGGCGGCAGTGGCATGGTCAGCGCGGCGGTCGCGGTGTCGGATCCGGTGACGAGTGATGCCCACGCGGTCAGCGGTGTCGCCGCGATGGCCTGGTGCAGGGTCTTCACCGTCGAATCCGGGGTGTCCCAGCGCATCTTGGGTTGATCGGTGCTGTCGGTGATGCCGTCGCGCCTGGCTTCGGCGTCGACTTCCGCGGGCACCGTGACCGTGACCGTGCCGTCGGCGTCCACTCGCACCCACGATGACACCAGCGCCGCCATCCGCTGCCCGAACGCCGAACCCGGCAGCCGGGCCAGCAGCCCCGTCGCGGTGCGCCGGACATCGCCGCGGCGGTCGTCGAGAGCCCGCTCGAGCAGGGGTTCGTCGTCGAGGTTCAGTCCGGCGCCGAGCAGTGCCAGCAGTTCGGCCTTGATCGGGCCGGATTCCTTGGCCCAGGCAGCGCTCAGCGTCTCGCGGGCGGCGGCGGGATCGGTCCGGCGCAACAGTGCCAGCCAGTCCTTGCGCTCACCGGGCGCGCCGAACAACCAGATATCTTGTGTACCAGCAGACTCAGATTCAACGGCATTCGTCGCGACCGTCGCGGTTCGATCGACCGGGAACGAATCCAGTACACCCGACCACGCGGGATTGCGCGCCGCGAGCCAGCGGCCGCGCCGACCCGCCAGCCGGAGCAGCGGCGCGCGCAGGCCGCTGTCGGACGCCGCGGTGAGCGCCTGAACGCACAGCACATCCGGCAGCCGGAAGTCGAAGGGTGCTGCGGCGGCGAACCATTCGGGCAGGAACGCCGACTTGTCGGCCAGCAGGCGGCTGAGCCGATCGGCGGCCTGCCTCGGCAGCAGGCGCCGCGGATCATCCGAGGCGGGTTCGGGTTTCGGCGCCGAGCCGGGCAGGCGACCACCGCGCAGATACAGATCCTGCAGCGCGGCGGTGTCGAGCAGCCGGACGGCGGGCTCGCCGGAACGCTGCGGCACCGCGCCCGCGACGGCACCGGCCAGTTCCACACTGTCGGCATTGCGGCGGGCCGTGCCGAGCAGGGCGACCGAAACCAGCTCGGCCAGTTCGGGAGTCGCCGCGGACTGCGCCGGGAACTCCGTCTCCAGATCGGTCACCTCGCCCGCGGCGAACACCGAGATCGGGTCGAAACCGTCGGCACGCCATTCACCGGTGACCGTCACCGGATGACCACCCGACACGGCGATCAACCGCCACGGCCGCGCCCCCGCCGACAACGGCAATGCGGCGCCGTCGGCGTCGACGAGCTGCCAGCCGTGCTCGCCGAGCACCGGAACGACCTCGGTCAGCAGGGCGGGCCAGGAGCGCAGCCAGGGATCGTTGCTCAGCGCGCCCGCGTAGGCATCCAGCGCGTCATCGATCGTGGTGCCACCGGTCGGGGGCACGGTGGTGAAGGGTTCGGGGGCGCCGTGGCGGGTGCCCCACTGGACTCGCAACGGGGCGGCGCCGGGGTAGTAGTGCAGGTCGGCGTCCACCTCGTGGCCGGGCACCGGCACCTCGCCGGTGAAATTCGGTGTGCCGAAGGAATGTTCGATCAGCACCGCCCAGCGTCCGCTGCCGCGCGCTCGCAGCCAGGTGCGCCGGGTGTGCAGGCGATCCTCCTCGCTGACCCGCATGCCGAGCACCAGCCAGCGATCGCGCACGGCGGGCTCGGCCAGCACGGTCTCGGCCTGGGTCGGGTAGCCGACATGGGTGCGGATGCCCGCCTGCAGCGGCTCGGGCAGCGCGTCGAGGGTGCGATGGGCCAGCACCAGCAGATGCAACCGGGCGTACTCGCGTAGCAGCAGTTCGGGCCAGTGCTCGGTGGTCACCACCTGCGCGGGCAGCCGGCGCAGCGTCGCCGCGACGCCGGGCGCCTGGGCATCGACCATGCGGGCCGCGATCGCCTCGTAGGCGGCGAACGACCGATCGGTCTGAGCCAGGCCGGTGCGGATCTGATCGGTGAGCCACACCTCGAGCTCGGTCAGCCCCGCGGACACCCGCGCTCGCCGTTGCTCGACGGTTGCCTGCGACGGCGTGGCGGCGGCCTTGGTCTTCGGTGGGGCCGCGGCCTTGGCCGCGCGACCCGCCAGCCACTCCGCGGCGAATTCGGCGGGCGCGTCCTGAGCGGACACCGCGCCACCCGACCAGGTGAGCAGCAGCGACAGCGCGTGCTTGCAGGGGAACTTGCGGCTCGGGCACGAGCACTTGTACGCGGGCCCGGCCAGGTCGACGATCGTCTGATACGGCTTGGACCCGCTGCCCTGGCACAGACCCCACACGGCGGTTCCGGCGGCGCCGGTCGACCGCCAGCGACCAGCCAGCTTGCGTGCGGCAGCCAGTGAGCTCGCGTCCGGTGCGAGAGCGCGGACCTGGTCCTCGGTCCACGG
Source organism: Nocardia sp. NPDC055053 (assembly GCF_053608285.1). Taxonomy (NCBI): domain Bacteria; kingdom Bacillati; phylum Actinomycetota; class Actinomycetes; order Mycobacteriales; family Nocardiaceae; genus Nocardia; species Nocardia sp. NPDC055053. Next base: position 271,895 of record NZ_JBSGVD010000006.1, read on the forward strand.
CGCCTGTCGATCGGTCATCGGTTCCCCCGTTCTCTGTCGCCGAAATATCTACAGCAGCCCACCGACAACTGCCGCCCAGACAGACGAACCTCCTGGAAAACGCTGGTGCTGTGGCGGATTCGCGTTTCCCTACTTGCTACCTGCGGAAAAGTCTGGCATTCTGACCTGTTCGGCTCGCCCGGACCGCCCGCGCCGCTCAACGCAGCGTATCGCGGGTGTGAGCACCTCATCGAGCTGCCCGCCGGGGTGGGCGAGGGGTGGACATCGAGGGCCCGCCGCGGCACCACGATGGCCATTCCACTCCCGCGGGCAGATTCGCTGGGGCACTGCGCATCCCCTGGGCGAACGCTCCGCGATCAGGTAGCGTTTACCGAGGAGGATCTCGTCGGTCGGGCACATCGGCCGCCGCGTTGCGCGCGGGCGCGAAGGGGGATGTCGCACATGTGCTCGGATCGGATCGCCGAGGTGGTCGCGCGCGAGCTCGCGGCCGACCCCGCCGTGGAAGCACGGGTCGCCGAGTGCGTGCTGGCCGCCCTGTCCGAGGCCGACGACGACCGGGCCGCACCGGATTCCGGTGATACCGGCGTCTTTCTGCGCTCGATCACGGTGCACGGTTTCCGTGGCATCGGGCCGACGGCCACGCTGGGTCTGAACCCGGGACCTGGGCTCACCCTGGTGGTCGGACGCAACGGCAGCGGTAAATCCAGCTTCGCCGAGGCCGCCGAATTCGCGTTGACCGGCGGCAACCGGCGCTGGGACGGCCGGTCGACCGCGTGGCGGGAAGGGTGGCGCAACCTGCACGAACCCGATCTCGCCCGGATCGAGGTCGAACTGCTCACGGCGGGTGCGAACACCGAGCTCACGGTCGCCACCCAGTGGGCGCCCGGCGCCGAGCTGGGTGAGGCGCACTGGACCGAACAGCGCGGATCGGCCCGGCCCGTCCCGGTCGATCCACGCAGCAGGCGGCAACGTCTCGACCTGTACCGGCCGTTCCTGTCCTACAGCGAACTGGGCGCACTGGTCGACGGCAAACCGAGCGACCTGTTCGACGCGCTGCACCGGCTGCTCGGCCTCGACGAACTCGCCGCCGCCGCCGAACACATCCGCCTGCGCAAACTGGAACTCGAACGCGCCGGGCGGGATTCGCGCCAATCCAGAACCGACCTGCTGGCCGAACTCGCCGATGTCGACGACGACCGCGCCCGCCGCGTCGCCGACCTGCTGCGTGCCCCCGAACCCGACCTCGACGCGGTGGCGGCCGCGGTGGCAGGCTCGGTGCTCGGCGTCGACGGCCCCGACGGACTGCGGGCGATCCTGCGCCTGACCCTGCCCGACGCGGCCCAGGTCGCGGCGACGGTGGATCGCCTCGCCGATGCGGCCGCCGACCTGTCGCGACACGCGACCACCGACGCCGAGTCCGATCTCCGCGTCCTCGAATTACTCACCCGCGCACGCGAACACGTCACCGCCGTCGAGTCCTGCCCGTGCCCCGTCTGCGGCCGCGGCGACCTCGACGCCGCCTGGCTCACCGCCGCCGACGCCGAAATCACCCAGCGCAGTGCCCACCTCGCGGCCTTGCGTTCCGCTCGCACCGAGTTCGACGCGGCTCTGACGGCCACCCGCTCGCTCACCTCCCGCGTGCCGGCCGAACTAGCGCGGCATACGGCGGTTCGGCGTCTTTGGTCGGTGTGGGCCGAGCTCGGTGCGGTCGACTACGACGACGGGGTTCCCGGGCGTATCCGTGCCACGCATACCGACCTTTCCGCCGAACTCGCAGCCCTGCAACGTGATACGCGTACCGAACTCGCGCGGCTCGACTCGGTGTGGTCGCCCTTGGTGCCGAGAATTCTCGCCTGGCTCGATCCCGCTCGCGCCGTATCGGCCGACGCCGCCGAGCTGCGCGTGGTGAAGAAGGCGGCCGACTGGCTCAAATCGGCGACGGCGACGATCCGGGGCGAGCGGATGCGGCCGTTGGAGAGCACTGCCAGGTGGGTGTGGAGCACGCTGCGGCAGCAGAGCAATGTGGAGCTCGGCGCGATCCGGTTGCAGGGCAGTGCGGGGACGGCGCGGCGGGTGCTGCTCGATGTCACCGTCGACGAGGTGGACGGCGCGGCGCTCGGGGTGATGAGCCAGGGTGAGCTGCACGCGCTCGGACTGTCACTGTTCCTGCCGCGAGCGACGATGGCGCACAGCCCTTTCCGCTTCGTCATGATCGACGATCCGGTGCAGGCGATGGACCCGGCGAAGGTCGACGGGCTGGCCCGCGTGCTCGCCGAGGTGGCGATCACCCGGCAGGTGGTGGTGTTCACCCACGACGAGCGGCTCGCCGAGGCGGTGCGCCGCATGCAGCTCGATGCCACGGTGCTCGAGGTCCAGCGCCGCGAACGCTCCATCGTCGAGGTCAGGGTGACCGGCGACCCGGTCCGCCGCTACCTCGACGACGCCCGCTCCCTGCTGCGCACACCCCAGCTGCCGCCCGCCATCGCCGACGAACTGGTCGCCACGTGCTGCCGATCCGCGATCGAAGCGGCAGGCCTGGCGAAGGCCCGCCACGAACTGCTCGCCACCGGCCTCGACCACGCCGAAGTGGAACGGCGCGTGCGCAACGCCCACACCACCCGCGCCATGCTCACCCTCGCGATCATGGGTCCCGGCGCCCGCGTCGACGACCTCAACAAGCACCTGATCGCGGTCGGCGGCCGCTGGCTGGTCGGCGTCCTGCGCGATGCCACCGCCGGCGCGCACGTGCCGATCGACCGCCCGATGCGCGAATTGATCAGCGACACCGAACGATTCATCGCCTGGTTACGCGCCCACGAGCCCGCCGCGGTCCGCTCATGAGCCGGCGTGCACGCACAGCCGTGCGGTGTGGTTTCCGCATCTCCACGGGGCCCGGTTGCGTGCCGGCTACGGCGGGTGCTTCGGCGGTGCCCTGGTGAACTACCACCGGAACAGGCAACGGCGCGCGAAATACACGCCCCGCCCCTCGGTGCCCGAACGGCTCGAGGCGGCCGAACATCTCCTGTCCGGTGCCGTCTCCGACGCCGGTGGAGTCTGGTCGCGGGCGGTCGCGTGGATTCTGCGGCTCGCGCTCGAGCAGGCCGTCGACGAACTGTGGGCGCAGATCGCCCCGGAACTCATGCGCTGTCCGATGCGGGCGCAGCTGCTCGCCCTGCGCGTCTACGCGGGGCCGGAGACCGCGGGACAGGTCGGCGCGCTGTGGGCCGCGCTGTCGCGGGCGGCGCACCACCTCGACTACGAGATGGCGCCCAGCGTCACCGATCTGCGGCGCTGGCGTGATCAGACCGCCGACCTCGCCAGGTCGCTCGAGCTGGTGCCACTGGCGCACCAGCCCTTCGCCTGAGCCCGCCTGGCCGGCGAGTGCCGCGACCCGGCAGGATGACGACCATGGGTGAAGCGAAACCGTGTCCGTGCCGCCGCGGCGAACCGTTCGACCGCTGCTGCGGACCGATCCTGGCAGGCACGCGACCCGCGCCGACCGCCGAGACCCTGATGCGCTCGCGCTACACCGCCTACGTCGTCGGCGACACCGACTACCTGCTGCGGTCGTGGCATCCGAACACCCGTCCCGCCGACCTGGAACTCGACCCCGGCCAGCGGTGGCTGTTCCTCGAGATCGTCGGTACCCAGCGTGGCGGCCCGTTCGACGACAACGGCACCGTCGAGTTCATCGCCCACTACAAGCTGGACGGCCTGCGCGACGCGATGCACGAGCTGAGCACCTTCGTCCGCGTCGACGGCGCGTGGGTGTACCTCGACGGCACCTTCCAGGCCTGACACACTGACCTCGTGCCCAGGATCGCGATCGAATACTGCACCCAATGCCGCTGGCTGCTGCGCGCGAGCTGGATGGCGCAGGAACTGCTGACCACCTTCGCCACCGAACTCGGCGAGGTGGCGCTGGTGCCCGGCCAGGGCGGCATCTTCCGGATCACCCTCGACGGCGAACAGCTGTGGGAACGCAAGGCCGACGGCGGTTTTCCCGATATCGCCGTCCTCAAGCAGCGCGTCCGCGACCGGATCGCCCCCGACCGCGATCTCGGCCACGTCGACCGGCGCGACTGAACCTCAGCAGCAGCCGCCCCCGCCGCAGCAACCGCCACCGGCGGGCCGGGGTGCCGCGACCGGCGCGGGTGCGGCACCGCGCCCCACGGTCCCGAATGTGGTCAGCAGTTTGACCGTGTCGTCGTGCCCCGCGGGGCAGGCGGCCGGATCCGAAGCCTGCGCCATCGGCCGGTTCACCTCGAACGTGTCGCCGCAGGAGCGACACCGGAAGCTGTAGTTCGGCATCGGCACAGTGTAAGCAGTCGGGCCGACGTCGTGGGCCGCCGATATCGGCACACTTTCAGCTATCTCGATGGGGAGTCGTCCGAGAGGGGTCTCGGTGCTGGAGGACGGCCGCGCGGGATCGGTGCGCTGGGTCGCGCCCGTGTCCGAAATCACAGTGTGACCGGTGCGCCGTGCTCCGAAGAGGGAGGTTCGTGTGTGTCCGCGGAGTAACTGTTACCAGGCGGAATGGTGCGTTGGGAGGCTCTTCGGGGCGGGCGGACGTACTCTCGTATGGAGTCACCAGGTGCTGCGGCCTGCGGGAGCAAATACACAGGCACCCGCGGGGTCGCGCCGGCAAGGAGGTGTGCGATGAGCATTCAGTCCGATCTCGACGCCGACGTGCGGACGCACGAGGCCGAACCGCTGGCACACACCGAGCACGGAACTGTGAGCGGGCGCTGGGACGGGCCGGTCGCCGTGTGGCGCAGCGTCCCCTACGCCGCGGCGCCCGCCGGACCTGCTCGGTTCAGCCTGCCGCGGCCCCCGCAGCGCTGGGACGGCGTGCGCGAGTGCGTCGTCTTCGGTGACATCGCGCCGCAGGCGATGGGCTCGATGGTCCCGGTCGACTCCGATCTGGCCATGGGCGAGGACTGTCTGTGGGTCAATGTCTGGTCGCCGCGCCCGGAGCCGAGCGACGACGAACCGCGGCCGGTGATGGTGTGGGTGCACGGCGGCGCGTACTGCCTCGGCACGGCCGCCCAGACCATCTACGACGGGCGCAGGCTGGCCGAAGCCGGTGACGTGGTCGTTGTCTCGGTGAACTACCGGATCGGGGTGCTCGGTTTCCTCGACCTGTCCTCGTTCGGTGCGCCGTTCACCCCGAACCTCGGCCTGCGTGATCAGCTGTCCGCGCTGGCCTGGGTGCGCGACAATATCGCCGCGTTCGGCGGTGATCCGGGCAATGTCACCGTCTTCGGTGAGTCCTCGGGCGCCGGCTGCGTCACCGCCCTGCTCACCTCGCCCGCCGCGGCCGGATTGTTCCACAAGGCGATCGCCCAGAGTCCGCCCGCCACCACCGTTTTCGGACAGGAACGCGCCGCCGTCGTCGCCCAGCGCTACCTCGAACTGCTCGAACTCGGTCCCGGCGAAGCGCAACGGCTGCTCGAGCTGCCGATCGAGCAGCTCGTCGAGGTCGGTGCGGTGCTGCTGGACGAGGTGCCGATCAAGGAACCGGGCAGGCTCGCGGCGGCGCCGGTCGTCGACGGTGACCTGCTGCCCGGCTATCCGATCGACCGTTTCCAGCAGGGACTTTCGCACCGGGTACCGCTGCTGATCGGCACCAACCGTGACGAGGCCTCGCTGTTCCGTGTGCTGCGGTCACCGATCATGCCGGTGACTCCCGACGCGGTGAACGCGATGCTCAACGATGTCGCCGCCTCGCATCCGGAGATGTCGCCGGAACGGATCGCCGAGATCACCTCCGCCTACCCCGACCTCACGAAAACCCGTGGGGCGCTGGCCATGTCCACCGACGCCGCCTTCCGGATGCCCGCCGCCTGGGTCGCCGAAGGCCATGCCCAGCACTCACCGACCTGGATGTACCGCTTCGACTACGCCACCCCGATGTTGAAGGCTGCGCGCGTCGGCGCCGGACACGCCACCGAATTGCCCTATGTCTTCGGCAATTTCGGCACCCTGAACCACGATCCGACCTTCTGGCTGGGCGGGCGCAAGGCCTCGGTCGCGGTGTCGGGCCGCATGCAGCGCCGCTGGCTCGCCTTCGCCGAACACGGCGTGCCCGCGGCGCTGGACGGCTCCAAGCATTGGCCGCACTACCTGCCCGCCGCCCGCACCACCCTGCTCATCGACACCATCGACCGGGTCGTCGACAACCCCGACGCCGACCTGCACACGGCCTGGGGCGACCAGGCCGTCGGCTTCAGCTGATCCGGTCTAGCCGAGCAGACCGAGGATCGGCGCACCGAGCGCGCCCAGCCACTGCGCGAGGGCGGTCAGCGGTCCGTGGACCGCGGCCGCCGCCCCCGCGACGGCTGTGGCCGCCTGCGCGATCCGGGTCAGCCGCGCGGAGATCTGCTCGCGGTCGGGCTGCGGTTGTGCCAGTTCGCGCTGGACCGCCGCCGCGTCGTCGGCGGCGCGTCGCATGCCGAAGCGCCGCAGGGTGGCCTCGAGCTCGACGGCGAATTCGACGGTCTGGGTGGCCGTGAAGGTGCCGTGCTGACCGCCGTGGATCGTCTGATCGCCCGCGACATTGTTGATGTTGCCCTGCTGCGAACCGATATTGAAGACCACGAGATTTCCCCTTATCTGACGAACGGTGAGTTCCACGCGTGCCGTGGGTCTTGGTCGACCTTGCGAGCGCGGGCGGCCGCGACGATCCACATGATCAGGCCGATGATCAGCATGAATTGACCGACGAAGGCGACCGCGAAGCAGATCAGCCCGGCAGGGACGCCGATGGCCGTCTCCGGACCGAAGAACGGAATGCCTTCGGGCGGCGCGGTCTCGATCCCGAACGAATCGTTGAATTCGCTCATTCCGTCGATGAAGAAGTAGGCGTATCCGAGTGCGCCGCCGACCAGCAGGAACATGCCGATCCAGAACACCCAGCGCGCCTTGGTCTTCGATGCCGCGACCGCGCGCAGGAAACTCTCGCGCTGCTCGACATAGCTGTTGTACTGGTCGCGGCCGATATTGTTGATCTGGTGCCCGGACTGGCGACCCACGTCGAACGTGACGGAGTTCGGTGGTGGCCTGCGGATCGCCTGGCTCGGCATCGACAGCGTGGCCGCCTCCTGCTCGAACCGCGCGTCGATACTGCCGAAGGTGACGATGTCGCCGTCGCGCAGCGGCCGCTGGCCCGCGACCAGCTCGCCACCGACCCTGGTGCCGTTCGCGGACCCGAGATCCTCCACCGTGACGTGCCCGCTCGCGTTGTGGATGATCGCGTGGGCGGAACTGACATAGCGATCGTCGAGACGTAGATCCGCGCGCGCGCCACGTCCGACCAGCTGCCGACCGCTGTTCAGCCGCAGCACGGTACCCGCCAATTCCTGCGGGTGGAGGATGACGAGCCTCTCCATACCGAGAATTGTCGCGGCGGACGAGTACTTCGCACCTGAGTAATCGACTACCTGAATTCGGCTCCGACCAGGCCTGTCACCGAGGAAAACGACGCGGGGCCGCTACCGGATGTCCGGTAGC